>JBFKXH010000064.1:0-7737 GCA_041638175.1 Thermoplasmatota archaeon | reverse complement strand
TGCGCCGAATGCGGTTTTCGCTATGACTCCGATGAAAATGCATTCTGCCCCCGCTGTGGCAGCCAAGCCCAGGCGCCCGCGCGTGCACCGACGCTGCAAGCGGTGCCGCGTACCAGCCGAGGCCGGCGCCGCGTGCAGGCCGGCGGCATCGTCCTCGTGATCCTCGGCGGTCTGGCCATGCTGCAATTCTTGATCGCAGCCATCAGTCCGCCGGAGCCGGATGACGGCACCCTCGAGTTGCTCGCCGACGTGGATATGTTCCGCGGCCTACCCGGTGGTGAAGTGAGCCTGGCTGCCAGCAACGGCACCTACGCGCTCTTGCCTATGGACGGCGGCAACGCGACCTTCGTAGCGATCGGAAACGGCACCACATTGGATCTTCCGACGGCCTTCATGAACCTGACCTTGCAGATCGAGGGACAGACCTACTACCGGTTCCTGTACGTGCCCGATGGAGAACGTGTGACCGTGCAGGTCATGCCCGGCGACGAAAGCGAAGCGTGGGTCAGTGCTGGCGCCCCCGGCGCCTTGCGGGGCCTGAGTGCCTTCATGGCTTTCTTTGCTGGTCTTGTCGTTTTGGGTGGCGTCATGGCCATCCGACTCAAGGCCCGAAAATTGGCGTACTTGGCGATCGGTATCGCGGTGGTGCCGGGACTGTTCCTGCTGCTGGTCGATCCCTTGATCGGCCTGTTGCTGGTGCTTCTTCCGGCGTTGGCCGCCTACTTGATCATCCAGGGGCGCCGCGAATTTCAGTGATCACTGCACGAGTCCGGGCAGGATCTCCTTTTTGCCGCACTTGGGGCACTTGAGCTCCAGGTCGGTGGCCCAATCATGGGTCCGTTGCAAGGCGTGGCCGCAGTCGCAGGTCACATGGATGCGTCGCTTCTCCAAGGGCTTGGGGCGGCCCCAGGGCACCAGCGGGGTACTCCCGCCTTGGTCTCGTACCCGTTGGCGGTCTTCTCCGATGGTGCGCAGCGGTTCGATCTTGGCGCGCCAGCGCTCTTGCCGTTCTCGGGCCTTGCGGTCGAACCGGCTGCCGGCCTGGTAGGATTCTTTGCGTGCTGCTTCCAGGGCTTTCAGGAAGCGCGGGTCTTCCTCCAGGCCCACATCGATGTCGATGCCGTGTTGCGGGTTGTCCCGCTCGTAGGCCCAGTACTTGTTGAGCCGGTCCTGGGTCCAACCGATGTAGAACGCGTTGCCAGCGATCGGCACCAGCCCAAGCAGGCACAGCGCCCAGGTCGGTCCGTACGCCAGGTTGGCGCCGCTGTGCAGGTCGTTGTTGAGCCTGGCAGTGGTCTGGCATTGCACGATGAACGGGCCGATGAACGGCAGGATCAGCAGCCACACGTTGAGTCGGTGGTTGATCCCCAAGGCTGCGTGCCCGTCGACCTCTTTGTTGACCCGGTACAACCAGATGCGGCGAGAGATGCCGAGGGTGAGGATGTACAGCACGATCCGCTTCCAGAGGACGCGGTCCCTGCCGACGAACACAACACGCACGCCCCGACCACAGGGTCGGATGGTTTGAAGGCATCGACACGAGGCAAGCGTGGATTCATGGCCACAACAGCAACCCTTTTTGGGGGTGGACCCAAGCCGGGTACAGCCATGCGGTCTGCATTGTTCATCGCGCTCGCCACCCTCACCATGGGTCTCTCTGGTTGCTTCGGGTTCACCTCAGGAGCAGGAGAGCTGGATTTCGAGCCCGGCACCGACTTCAAGGTCACCGGAAAGACGGTCCATCTGAAGGCTGCCGTCGCCGACCTGCTCCAGCACGAAGTGTACCCTGGCTTCCACGCCAACCTGTGGGCCTTCTGCATGAAAGCGGCCGACCCCAAGGACCAATACTCGGTCGACGCGGTCGAATACTTCAACGTGGTCGAGACCGATGGCAAGATCAATGGCACCGGCGGCTTCGGCCCCGGCCAATGCAGCGTCCCTGCACCCACCATCCGGGTCCAGCAAGGTGACCTGGTGAAGGTGGACTTCACCAACGACCACTTCCACAGCCACACGATCCACTGGCACGGCCAATACGTGCCGTGGCTGCATGACGGCGTTCCCGGCGTGACCCAAGACTCGGTGGACCCCCAGTCCTCGAAGAACACGTTCAACTACGAATTCATCGCCAGCCGAGCTGGCACCTTGTGGTACCACTGCCACGTGGACACCCACTTCCACGTCATGCAGGGCCTCTATGGCATGTTCATCGTCGAACCCCAGAACGACGAGTACGAGCCGGAAGACATCGACAAGGAGTACTACTTCGTCTACTCCACGCTCAACCGCGGCCTGGTCCAGGTCACGCCCGTGACCGCCGCAGACCCCCATGCGTTGCACCGGCACAAACCCGGTGAATGCGGCGCCAGCGGGGTCCAATTGTGCCAGAACCCTTCGGTCGACACCAAGCCGGACACCTGGCTCATCAATGGCCGCAGTGCACCCAACTCCATGCAGGACCTGGTGGATACCATCATGGTCGTCAATGAAGGAGAACGGGTGAGAGTGCGGATGCTCAACGCCGGCGAGACGTTCGAGACCATCCACACCCACGGCCATGACATGTTCGTCACGCACCGGGACGGCAACCCCATCCCGCCGGCGGCGCGCTTCTACGTGGACACCCTCACGATCGGGCCGGCCGAGCGCTACGACGTGGTCATCGACATGAAGAACGAAGGCCTCTGGGTCATGCACAGCCACGTCGACCACCACGTCGCCAACGACGGTCAGAACCCGGGCGGCAACATCGCCATGATCGTCTACCAGAACATCCTGGACGAGCGTGGCGGCATGAAGACGTTCGCGTCCGAATCATGGGGCGGACTTCCCTACATCGTGCCTCTCGAGATCCCACTGGACGTCCAGTATGGCCGCGACATGAGCCACGGGCTCAGTGCCACCGCGACGCCGACGGCTGTCGACAAGACCTGGACGTTCCCCTGGGACATGCCCTGCGCCACCCGACTGGTGCGCGTGACCGCCGAGTTCGACCCCAACCAAGCCGGCCTGCCTGGCCAGAGCCTGACGGCGGTCATCACCGGTCCCGACGGGGACGAAGTCGCCTCCTTCGACATCGAAGAGGGCAGCATCGGCGAATGGCTCCTGGACGGTCGCTTCAACCCACTCGATGGCCAGGACACCAAGGACGCCACCGCAGCGGCGCGCATCAAGATGGTCGAAGACCTGATCAGCGGCGGCTACGACGTCCGTGTCACCGGCACGGCGCCCCCCGGGACCCTGCGCTTCCACGTCGAGCTGGACTACCACACGGCCGAAGCCGGCCTGGAAGAAGAGAAGACCTTCCTGGTGGACGCTTCCGGCGAATCGCCCAAGGGCATCGACTTCAGCAAAGGCGAAGGCACTTGCGATTCCGACCCCAAGACGTCGCCCCGCATCTACGACCCCACGACAAACACGTACGGGCCGTAGCGTTGCCAAACCCTTATAGAGAGGCCATCTTGGCGGAGCCTACCTCTTGGAGCGCCAGCCATGTATCGAATCATCCAGATGAGTGACACCGTCCGCATCCCGCCAGAACGCATGACGGACGACCTGGAGACCACCGTGGCCAACCTGGTGCAGGAAGCCTTCGAAGGTCGCCTCACCAAGAACCACGGCATCACCGTGCTCACCACCAACGTGCAGCCCGACGGTGAAGGCACCGTCATCCACGGCGACGGCGCGGTCTTCCAGCGCGTCCACTTCGACGCCCTGGCCTTCAAGCCCGACAGCCAAGAAGTGGTCGATGGCATCGTCGCAGAAGTGGTCGAATTCGGTGCCTTCGTGCACATCGGCCCCCTCGACGCCCTGGTCCACATGAGTCAGGTCATGAACGACTTCATGACCGCCGACATCCACAACGAGCGCCTGACCGGTAAGGAATCCGGTCGCTTCCTCGACGTGGGCGAGAACGTCCGCGCACGCATCGTCACGGCGGCGCTCAATGAACTCTCGCCGCGTGAATCCAAGATTGGTCTCACCATGCGCCAACCCGGCCTCGGCAAGTTCGAATGGATCGAAGAAGACCGCCTCAAGGCCAAGGAAGCAGGGGCGGCTGCCTGATGCAACGCGCCTGCAAGCAAGACCACTTCCTGAGCGAAGAGGCCCTGTGCCCTCTATGTGGCACGCCGACCAGCAAGAACTGGTCCGGCATCGTCACGATCCTGGACCCGAACAACAGCCAGATGGCCGACGCCATGAACATCACCCAAGCGGGCAGCTACGCCCTCAAGGTCCGATGACACTGACCCTCGACTCCCTTCCCAAGCCCGTCAAGGCGCTGCCAGAAGATGCCCAAGCGGTCTGGGTCGAGGAATACAACAAGGACTTCGGCTGGCGCTGCAGCGAATCCCACGCCGAAAAGGCAGCCTGGCTGGTCGTTCGTAAGGCCTGGAAGCAAGACGGCGACGCCTGGGTCCGTAAGTGAACGACCTGCACCTCCCGGCCTCATTGCGGGAGGACATGGCCAACCCGTTCGGCCCCGTCGTCGACACCGCCGGTCTGGAACGGACCTTGCGACCTGATGACATGATCCTGGCCGTCGGCGACGTGGTCAGCCTGACGTTGAAGAACCTGGGCATCACGCCCAAGCTCTTCATCTGCGATTACAAGACCCAGCGCGGCAGCGAATCCGCCACGTACCGCGACGCCCTTTCGACGTGGGGCGACGTGGAATTCCAGGTCATGAACCCTCCCGCGATGGTCACCGCCGAGGCGTGGCAGTCCGTCAAGGACGCGTTGGCCCATGACGCCGCACCGGTACGCATCGTGGTCGATGGCGAGGAGGACCTTCTCGGGGTCCCGTGCCTGATGGAAGCACCCGACGGGGCGGTGGTGCTGTACGGCGCGCCGGGTCGGGGCGTCGTCCTTTGTCGCATGACGCCTGCGTTCCGCGCAGAAGTCGGCCTGTTCGTCGAACGGATGACCCCGGAACCTGAACCCGAGGATTAGATCCGGCATCCATCGATGCCGCGTTTCTCGAAGTACTTCTGGTGATACTCCTCCGCGGGCCACCACGCACCGGCCGCCTCGATCTGCGTCACGACGTCCGGGTCCTGTAGGGATTCCATGACCTGATTGGCCGTCTGGGCCTGCGCCTCGTCATGGGTGAAGATGGCACTCCGGTACTGGTCGCCCACATCCGGTCCCTGCCGGTTCAGTTGCGTCGGGTCATGGATCTTGAAGAAGTGGCGCACCAGGGATTCGTAGGAGACGACCTCGGGGTCGTAGGAGACCTTGACCGCCTCTGCGTGCCCCGTCGCCTTGCCGCACACTTGCTCATACGTGGGGTTCTTGGTTTTTCCTCCGGTGTAGCCCACCTCCGTGGCGGTCACGCCTTCGACGGCGTCGAACTCGGATTGCACGCCCCAGAAGCAGCCCGCTGCGAACGTCGCGTCCATGGCCCTGCGACTCCGCATCGCTTATATCTGGCCATGGGTCGGCAGGCCTGTCCTCCGGACATGACGCACGCCTCTGGCTTGCTGAAGGAGAAACCCATGGATGTAGAGATCACTTCCCAGAACGACAATGCGCTCTTTGGGCGCAAGGACGTCAAATTCGTCCTGCGCCACGACGGCGAGACCACCCCGACCCGCGTGCAAGTGCGCCAACTGGTCGCCAGCGAGATCGGCACCAAGACCGAGAACGTCGTCATCGACCACATGGAAAGCGCCACCGGCATGGCCGCCACCCGCGGCGTGGCCCGCGCCTACCAGAGCGCCGACCTGGCCCGCAAATCGGAGCGCATCCACTTCCAGAAGCGCAACAACATCTTCCAGGAAAAGAAGGCTGACGGAGGCGACGAATAATGGCCGCCAGCGATTACTACAAGATCGAAGACGGCAAACTGGTGCGCACCCACAAGGAGTGCCCCAAGTGTGGGCCCGGCACCTTCATGGCCAAGCACAACGACCGCCAATCGTGCGGCAAATGCGGATACCTTGAGGCATCCGCATAAAGGCTCGAAGAACTTCGCTCTGCTCAGTTCTGCGACCCCAAGTGCGGCTACCTGGAAGCGTCCAGCTAACCGGCTTCGTCGGGGAATCTCTTGCTACGCTCGAGATGACCCTCCGCAAGTGCGGCTACCTGGAAGCGCCTAAGCGGATCGCTTCCTACTCTTCCCTCTCCAACTCCCTTCGCAACCCCTTGAACTGCAAGCGCATGGACCTTGCAGCGATGAACGGCCCAAGCAACTTGAGCCACCACGCCACATCCCACGTCTGGATCGTGGTCTGACGGATCGCCGTGCCCTTGACATGGGGCGCGAACGCCATGGAACTGCGGTACTTGACCCGCTTCGTCTCCATCTCCCACGAAAGCAAGGCGGGGCGATCATGGGCCGTCATGCGCATCACCATGGGTCGCGTGCCCTTACCGACCCGTTGCTGGATCTCCCACGCGGCACCCACGCCGGGGCCGTCCCCTTCGATCTGTGTGGCCCCTTCCACCATGGGCGCCCAGTGGGGGTCATTGGTCATGTCCGCCACGTAGTCGAATACTTCCTGCATGGGTCGCCGGATGATGGCGCCTCGTGTGATCTTCATATCCATCCTTTGAGCCACGCGGTCGTGAAGAGGAAGAACAAGCCGACGCCGATGGCGAAGAACCAGCCCACCCGTCGCAGATCTGCGGCCACGGCCGGCGAGCAGCCCTTCGGTTGATGAACTGTTGGGCCTGTGGCCAAGTGGCCCGAACCGTGCGGCTTTGAGCGGGATGGACCGAAAGGAGGTCATGGAACGCCGCGTCGTCGTGCCGGTCGGAGGCACGGATCGGGAATTCGTGGTGCAGGAGCAAGCCATGGCCCTGGCGCGGGCACTGCGCGTCCCCGTGGTGGGGCTGCATATCTCCACGGAAGATGAACCGCCTGACGTGTTCGGGTTCCTGACCGTATTGAGTCGGCGCCACGAAGTACCCTTGGAGACCCGCTTCATCAGTGGGCCCGACGTGGCCGATGAACTGGCCAACGAGACCACCGGCGTGGACGTCATCGTCATCGGCACCCGCCGCCTGGGGGATCAGTACGAGGAATCGATCACCCAGAAACTCATCCAACAAGCGGATGCCAGCGTGTACGTGGTGCGGTTGGAGTAGATTCGGCCACCGTGGGCAAAAATCAAATATTGCCCACACCCAGTGGAGTCCATGCCCACGACCCTTTCCTTCGACGCGCGCGGACGACTCACGGTCCCGAAGCACTTGCGCCAAGGCCTGACGGATGAAGTCGTCGTCATCAAGACCCCCCACGGCCTCGTGATCCACCCGGTTCCCGAATCCGTGGACCTGGACGCACCCGCCAAGGATGCCTCCGGCGAGGACGACGCCCAGGCCAGCGTATGAAGTACGCCGACGCCGACCTCGTGACGGCCATCGTCAAGCGACGCGACCACCTCAAGAAGCGAGCAGAAGCAGTCCAAGGCCTGCGCGTCTCCTTCGGCGTCGGCATCGAACTCCTCTTCGTCGCGCGCAAACACGACATTCCGTGCGTGGACTTCCTCGGTGCAGCCGCACGCCGCTTCACAATCGAAAACCAAGACATCCTCTTCACGGCCGCAGAAGCCCTCGACAACGAAGAGATCAGCACCGTCTTCGACGCCATCCACGCAAGCACCGCGTTCCACGCTGGGACCGTGCTCGTCACCACCGACAAGAAGCTCCAGGCGAGTCCGTTTCCGACGAAGGGTTTCTGACGGCCAAACGTATCGCTTTAACAGGCCCGTGCCCCCTGGCCCCATGTGC
>JBFKXH010000063.1:0-7788 GCA_041638175.1 Thermoplasmatota archaeon | reverse complement strand
GGCATGCGGATGGTCATCGAACTCAAGAAGGACGCCATCACCGACGTCGTGCTGAACCAGCTCTGGAAGCACACCAACTGCCAGATCAGCTACAGCATCAACAACCTGGCCCTCGTCGACGGGCTCCCCAAGACACTTGGTCTGTCGGGCCTCTTGCGCGTGTTCCTGGACCATCGGTTCGAGGTGGTCACACGGCGAACCCAATTCGAACTGGACAAGGCCGAGAAGCGAGCCCACATCTTGGAAGGGTTGCTGACGGCGCTGGACCACATCGATGACGTGGTGGCGCTCATCCGGGGCAGTGCCGACGCAGATGCGGCACGCACAGGCCTGATGGACAAGTTTGCGCTCAGCGAGGTGCAAGCCAAGGCGATCTTGGAGATGCGTTTGCAGAAGCTGACCGGCCTCGAGTCGGACGCGCTTCGAAGCGAACACGACGAACTGCAGAAGCAGATCGCTTACTACCGCAGCGTCCTGGCCGATGACGGCCTGGTCTACGGCATCATCAAGGACGAACTCACCTCCATCAAGGGCGACTTCGCGGACGAACGCCGCACGGCCATCGAGGACGGCGAGATCGACATCGACAACGAGGACTTGATCCCCGAGGAAGAATCGGTCTACATCCATACCCACCAAGGGTACCTGAAGCGCATGCCGGTCGGCACCTACAAGGAGCAGAACCGGGGCGGCAAGGGCCTCAAGGGCATGAAGGCGAAGGAGGATGACCACATCACGGGCACCACCCTGGGCAGCACGCACGATTGGCTCTGCTTCTTCACCAACCATGGCCGGGTCCATTGGCTCAAGGGCTACCGGGTGCCCATCGGAAGTCGCCACAGCCGTGGCAAGCCGGTGGTGAACCTGATCAACCTCGAAGAGGGCGAGAAGGTGGAGAACATCATCCCGGTCCGGGATTTCGAAGAAGAAGGCCAGTTCCTGCTCTTCGTCACCCGCGCCGGCATCGTCAAGCGGACCCCGTTAGCGGCGTACAAGAACATCCGGGTCACCGGCATCAAGGCCATCGAGCTACGGGAAGGGGATGAACTGCTGGGTGTCCGCAGGACGGACGGCATGCGTGATGTCATCATCGCCACGCAGAAGGGCCAAGCATGCCGCTTCGACGAGACGGAAGTGCGCAGCATGGGCCGCGTGGCCAGCGGTGTCCGGGGCATCAACCTGGACGACGACGATCAAGTGGTCGGCGTTGCCATCGCCGAAGAGGGGTGTCAACTCCTGACCGTGACCGCCAACGGCTTTGGCAAGCGCACCGAGCTCGACGAGTACCGCAAGACGCACCGCGGCGGCAAGGGTGTCCGCACCATCGTCGTCAACGAGCGCAACGGTCCCGTGACCGCCCTGCGCACCGTGACCGGTGAGGAGAGCCTGTTGATCATCACCCGCGAAGGCATGGTCGTGCGAAGCCCCGTCTCCCAGGTGCGTCTCCAGGGGCGCTCCACGCAAGGCGTGACCGTCATGAAACTCAACGGCGACGACGTCGTCGCGCAGGTCGCGGTGGTCCCGAACGGGGGCGACGAGGAGGAATAGGCTCCAAGGACTCCACCAAAAGGGATTTCTATCAAACACCTGCGTCGAAGAGCCATGCGTATGATGGTCATCTTGGCGGTGCTGCTGGTCGCACCGGCTGCCGCCCAGACCGTGGTGCTTACCGACGAGACCGAAGACGTGACCGGAAGTGCCGGTGGCGTCGGCATCCCGACGGCAGCGTATGAGACCCAGGACTTCGACCTGGAGAAGCTGACCTTGACGGAAGATCCCGAGTCGTTCACGTTCGAGCTCGACGTGGTGAGTCTTCAGAAGACCGCCCAGACGGAGAACGACAACGCCGCCTACGTGGTGGATTTCCAACACGTGGACACCTCGTACAGGCTGCTGTACTTCAAGCAGGTCCTGGGTGGCCAGACCGGCTACGGCGGACAGTTGCAGGTCTATGACAGCGGTCGCCAGAACTACGTCACCATTGACCGGGTGGATGTGGATGTCAGCGAAGCAGAAGGCCTGATGACCATGGAGATCCCTCGTGACATGCTCCTGGACAGCAACGGCACGGCGCCCACGCTGGGCCGCGAGTTCACGCTGTTTCGTGCCTTTGCTAGCAGCGGCCTGATCTTCGGCAACATCGGCGCCTCCTTCCAAGATCAAATGCCGGACAGCGGCTTCAGCGACGTCCCCTACCCGATCCAACAGGGTCTCCAACAAAGCGGCCACGCCCGCCTCTGGAGCAACAACCCGGTGCGGGCCAGCAACGGCGAAGAGGCGACCTTCGTATTCTACGTTGAAGCAGAGAATCTGGCAAGCCGGGAAGACCGGTTCGACCTCAGCGTCAGCGGAGTCCCCGCTGGATGGGGGGTCACGCTACCCGCGCCGACCATTCGGATCCCCGCCAATGGGACCCAACAGTTCCCTGTCCTCGTCAGCACGCCGTTTGCCCACCAGCACGGCGCTTTCGAACACTTCGTGCTGCGGCTCGACAGCCACATGGACGCAAGCGCTCAGGGGCGGCTCCAGATCGGCATCCGGTACCTCGAGGTGCCGCAGCCGGCGGGCCACCACGACACCTTATGGATCCACACCCGTTCCCAGACCAGTGATGGGGGCATCCGGTTCCCGTTCTTCCAGGGCGGTGAACCGACCACCATCGCGTACATGAACGCGGCCGAAGAGCACGACCTGGCAGAGGAGCTTGAGGCCCCTCCCTCGCGTGCCGATTGCTGCGGCGAAAGCCGGTTGGAATGGGACGTCTGGCTCGAGCCTGGCTTGCAACTGGGGCTTGATTTTGACCTCAACCGCACCGGCGACCTGACCCTTGAGTTCACATCCGACCTCCCGTACAACGGGATCAGCCTGAGTGGCCAGCTCTACCACTACGAATTCGTACAGGAGACCTTCAATGGCCCGGAGGGCGGCGGCGGCACCTTGCTTGGCGAGTTCGCCACCACCCCGCCAGCCAACCTCAACGGGTTGACCGAATTCAACACCGTGTTCACCCCCAAGGGTGCAGCCGACTTCATCCCCTATGGAAAGGGTGGCGCCATGGCCATGCATCTGGTGCTGAGCGGCGGCACGGACCTCACCGGCTTGTTCGCCGGCGATGGGGGCCCCACACCTCGCCTTGTCTCGGGGGAGCTGGAGCTACCTCTCTTCGAGTACCGTGACCCCGTGGCCAACGTGTTCAACGCGCTGGCCGGCATCGACCTGACCCACGACAGCCCGGCCGAGAAATTCGTCAACCCCGGCGAGACGGTCCTGTTCAGTGTGACGCTGACCAACGAAGGAGCCGTGGACGACGCGTTCCAATTGCGCGTCAACGGGACGAATGAAGACTGGGCGCGCATCCTGGGCGACAAGACCGTCTTCGTCGCGACCGGACAAAGTCGTTCCATCGTCGTTGCGGTGGAAGCACCATCGAGCGCCATCGATGGCGACCTGGCCGACTTGATCATCACCGCCGCCAGTGACGCGGAGCCCACGATCCAGGGCAACATCCGGGTGGTGGCGGTCGTGGATGAACTGATCGACCGTCCCGATGAATCCCACCTCGTCGAGGAGATCGAGGAGCGCCTGAGTACCAAAAAAGAGAGTCCCGGCCTGCCGGTTCTCATCGTGCTCGGTGCCCTGGTGGCCCTCGCGCGCCGCAAGTGATTCAAGAAGGCGACCAACCGGACTAAATAGGGAGTACGGAGGGTCATGCTCATGCGCTGGTCGATCGTTCTTCTGCTCCTGGTACCCACGGTAGCAGCACAAGCAGACGTCATGCAGGATGAAGAAGGGGATGTCGGCCTCATGGTCGGCGATGTCACGCAGAGTGTGCCGGGGGGCCTCCAAGACGGGATTGACCTGCAATACCTCAAGGTCACGGAGACGCCGACGGAATTCATCCTGCACCTGGGCGTGAAGCAGCTCGAGCAAGCCAACGATGCGGTGGTCGCAGACCGCGTGCACGACATCACGTTCCGCCATGGAGGCCAGCAGTTCCTGGCGTACTGGAACAACTTCTTTCTCGACGGCCACTACGCGGCTTTGCAGCGATACGACGAAGGGCTCGGACGGTATGCTTTCGACAGGGAACTGACCTTCTCCGAAGACCCGGAGGCCAATGAGATCAGCCTGGTCATCCCGCGCGTTGCTTTGACAGATGAACAGGGCGCGGCACCTTTCCCGGGGCGCTCGTTAGAGGATTTCCGCGTGGTCTCCCAGTCCCCGTACATCGCCTCACGATTGGTCTCCCTGTTCCCCGCGCTCGTCACCGGGGACGAGAGCCTGGTCGTGATGGAAGACACCATGGAAGGGGGTAGCTACGCGGTGCAGATCGGCATGGAGCAGATCGGCGATGCCAGGCTGTATGCGGCGGAGCCGTTCCGTTTCAGCAACGGCGAGGCCTCGACGTTCGTGTACTGGGTCGATGCAGGTTTCGCCGGAACAGAGACGACCAGCTTCACGCTGGGCACCCAGAACGTGCCGGCCGGATGGAGTGTCGGGGTACCCGCAGGCAGCTTCGATATGGCCCCGGGGCAGACGCTCCGGTTCCCCGTGGTGGTGGATACGCCGTTTGCCCACAGTCACGGAAACAGCGAATCCTTCATCGTCGAGATGCGCGGCCCGCCCCACGTAGGCCGTGTCGAGTTGGGGATCCTGTACCCCGAGATCCCCCAACCGGCCGGCCACCACAACGTGCTCAAGTTCTGGTCGCGCATCAACACCGATGATATCATCGGCGGTCCGCTCGCGCCGGTCCACGAGCCGATCCATGGCAACCGCGGCGACGAACTGGCTTACATGAACGCGGCCATCAGCAATGACGCTGACCTTGAAGCAGCAGTGGACTTCGAATACGGAGGCGGCGGCATCGGGATCGGCGGGCAACGCTACTGGTTGGAGATCCCCCTCGAACCATCGCTCAAGATGGGGCTCGATTTCCAGGCCGGGGAGACCGGCACGATCACCTTCGACATCGAGACCACCGTACCCATGACCCAAGCTGTGGTGTCCGCCCAATTGGAGCACGTCGTCGGGATCCGCGAGGAGTTCGCCCCCGGCGCGTTCGTCTTGGACTATCAGACCATGATCCTCGCAACGATGCCGGAATCGACTCCATTCGACCTACAACCCGGGCAGACGAAACAAGTGGAGGCTCCCTTGTTGCTGACCCCGGATGCCGACTACGTCGAATACGATCCCGCTGCGGGCCTGCTTTTGCGGATCTCGATCTCAGACCAGACCCCAGGTGGAGGCTTCTACTTCGCGGGCATCAACCCCGTACCCCGCCTCGCTCCCGGAGGCAGCATGGAGCTCCCCCTCAATGAGTACCAGGACCCCGTCGACAACCTGCCCCAATTGACGCGGGGCCTCTCGTGGACCTTGGCCACCACGGAAAAACCGATCAACGCCGGGGAGACCGTGGTCTTCGAGGCGGTCCTGAGCTCGGCCGTGGAGGAAGACACCTTCGACGTCCGACTCATCGGCGCCAACCATGAGTGGGCCGAACTCCTGGGACCCACCACCGTGACCCTGGGCCTCAATGAAAGCCAAGAATACATCATCGCCGTCGCAGCCCCGAGCAATGCTCTTCCCGGCGACCTGGCGGATCTCGTGGTGGAGGCGGTGTCCCGGTCCGACCTGAGTCTGCGGGCCCTTGCCCAGGTACGCGCGACGGTCGTTGAAGAGGACGTTCCCGATGAATCGGCGCTGGCGGTTACCCCGAGCGAAGGAAAAGACAGCCCTGCCGGGACATGGGTCGCGATCCTGCTCATCTCCATGGCGGCGGCCCACGCCGGCAGGAGGCGCCCATGAAGACGACGTGGGTCCTCTTGGCATGCCTGTTGCTGCAAAGCGCGGCCGCCCAGACCACCGTCTTCGAAGACAGCACAGGCGACGTGCAACTGTCAGCCAACAACGAAGATGTTGCGGCCCTGCCCGGGCAGGATGCCATCGACCACGAGTACCTCAAGATCACCGAGACACGCACCGACCTGATCTTCCACTTGGGCTTGGCCGCCGTCGGTGAACCGGCCGATCAGGGCTTGGCCGACCGCCTCCACCAGGTGTTCTTCCAACAAGGAGACAGCCAGTTCGTGTTGTTCTGGTCTGAGTTGGTCGGCGGCTCCGTGTCGGCGGGCCTGCAACAATACGACGAGGGGCTTGACCGATACAATTACCTGGGTGCGGTGACGCACGAGGCGGACGCAGAAGCCAACGAGCTACGCTGGACGGTGCCTCGTGAGTGGCTCTTAGACAGCCGCGGCGCCCCACCATTCCCCGGACGAGCGATCGAAGAGATCCGCGTGCAATCCGAGTCGCCGTACCTGGTGAGCAACCTGGCCTCTCTCTTTCCGTCTCTCGTGACGGGCGACCGGACGTTGGTCGTCCTCGAAGACCAAAGCGGCCCCGGTGCATTCGAGGTCGTGCTGGGCGTTGAACAGGAGGGTGCGGCCGTGCTGGGCAGCGACGATCCGTTCCGCTTCAGCAACGGCGAGGCCAGCACGTTCGTCTTCTGGGTGAACGCGACCTTTTCCGGTGAGCGAGAGACCGTGTTCGACCTGGCAACCGTAGACGTGCCGGCTGGTTGGACGGTCCGCCTGCCCGCGCAGCAAGTGACGATGCAACCGGGCCTGACCACCCGCTTACCAGTGGTCCTGGACACACCGTTTGCCCACGCCCATGGCGAGCGCGAGAGCTTTGTGCTCGAGTTGCGCGCGGACGGCCATGTCGGTCGCGTCGAATTGGGGATCCTCTACCCGCTGATCGCCCAGCCAGCCGGGCACCACGATCTTTTGCATTTCCACAGCCAACCCTACGGCGAGGGTCTGTATTACGTGGCCACCGCGCCCCCCCACCGGGCGCTTTTCGGAAACAACGGCGATGAGACCGCCTACATGAACACCGCCAAGGAAGACGATCGTGACCTCCAGCTGCCCGTCGACATGGTCCCGTGCGTCAACAGCGCATCCGAGGGTGAATCGTTCTGTCTGGACATCCCCCTTGACCCCGGTCTCAAAATGGGCCTCGACTTCCGGCTCGGCGAGCTGGCCGACCTGGCCTTCGACCTTCATGCCCCGATCCCCTTCCAAGGAGTGACCGTACAGGCTTTCCTTGATCACATCGTCGTGGTCGAGGAGCAGGTCGGCCCTGGGTTCAGCGCCACCTACTGGGAAAGCCAGCGCCTTGCCCAGACCGAAGTGACCGCACCCCTCGACATGCCGGCCGGCCAGACCGCGAGCTTTGAACTCCCCATGGAGATCCTTGAAGGTGCGGACCTCGTCAAATACGACCGACGTGCCGGCATGGAGCTCACGTTGCTGGTCAAGACCTCCGTACCCGGCCCAGGCCTCATCTTCAGTGGCGTGAACGTCGAGCCCCAATTGATGCCAGGCGGGACGCTCAGGCTGCCCCTCGAGGAGTACCGGGATCCCATCGATGTGGACGCCATCCTGGCAAGTGACATCAGTTGGTTCCTCGGCACCGAGAGCGAGCGGCCTGTCAATGCGGGCGAAACGGTCGTGTTCAGCGCCGCGCTGCGCAACACGGGCGAACCGGACTCCTTCGACATGCGCGTGGTGGGCGCCCAACAGGAATGGGCCGAGTGGCTTGGACCCACCTCCGCCACCTTGGGCACCAACGAGACCGTCGAGGTCCTGATCGCCGTCTCACCGCCGGCGAGCGCCCTACCAGGCGATCTTGCTGACCTAGTCTTGGAGGCTGCATCCGTCACGGACGTGACCTCCAGGGCCTTGATGCACATCCGGGCCGTGGTCGTCGAAGAGGATGTGC
>JBFKXH010000062.1:0-7867 GCA_041638175.1 Thermoplasmatota archaeon | reverse complement strand
GCCCATGTTCAGCGCCTATTGTGCGACCAAGTTCTCCGTGCGCGCGATGACGTTGGCGCTTGATTCGGAAGTGCGACCGTTCGGCATCCGTGCCAGCTTGATCGAACCTGGGCGCATCAAGACCCGATTCGGCGATCGGGCACTCCAGGAATCCCCCATGGATGGTGGCCCGTATGCGGTCATGAAACGACGCATGGAGAAAATGATCCACAAGGACGCGGGCGGCACCCCGGAAGTGACCGCCAAGGCGATCACCCATGCCTGCCTGTCGCGCCGTCCGCGCCTGCATTACCTGGCACCCCTTGACGCCAAGGCAGGCCATGTGGCAAGCCGGCTGTTGCCCGATGCATGGATCAATGCGGCAGCCCGTAAGGCCCTGTGGCGCTGATGTCGGCACTTGACGACAGCGACCCTGCTATCTTCATAAACTCCCAGAAGAACCCCATCGTGCGAACATGAAGACGCTGATCCTCTGCGTGGACCGGGACGACGACATCGGGTCCAAGGCAAAAGTGGAGACGCCGATCCTGGGACGCCGCCGTATCGTCGAGGCTGCGACGGCCCTTGGCATCGCGGATCCGGAGGATTCGGACACCAACAGTCTGTTTGCGACCGCCAACCTGTACGACCGGGAATTGCAGCGGGCCGAGCAGCAGGGGCGGCAGTTGGAAGTGGCGGCCGTGACAGGACACCGCAACATGGGCCTGCGCGGTGACCGCAAGCTGGCACGGGAACTGGACGAGGTACTGGAACTGACCCGTGCCGACGAAGTCATCTTGGTGAGCGACGGCGTCGAGGACGAACAGGTGCTTCCCATCCTGCAGGGCCGCGTCAAGGTGGCCCACGTGCACCGGACGATCGTGCGCCAAGCGCCGCGCCTGGAGGGCTTCTACTATGTTCTCACCCGCATCCTCGACGACAAGAAACTGGCCCGTCGATACGTCCTCCCGATGGGACTCATCTTCCTGGTCTGGGGCCTGGCCTTCCTGGCACAAGTGGCCCAATACGCCTGGGGCATCACCCTTGGGATCCTCGGCCTTTGGTTGGTCGTGCACGCCATGCATTGGGAGGATCGCGTGACGCGTTTCTTCTCCGATCTGGCCGAAGGCATGCGGCATGGCAGAGTGACGTTGCTGGCCAATGTGGTCATGGTCGTCTTGCTCGTGGTGGGCGCCGTGCAGTCCCACGCCAAGTTGCCGTCGGCCCTGGACGGCTTCTGGATGCAGGCGCTCTACTTCAGCAGGGAGTACCTGTACTACCTGGTGGGCGCCTTGCTTGTCCGGACCGCCGGGGTCCTGTTTGATGACTGGATCCGCAATGGCCACGGAAGCCTTCGGCATTGGACCACCGCATTCACGCTGGTCGCGTTCGGATTCATCGGTTCGGTCGTGTTGGAGATCACCACCGCCGTTGTCCAGGACGCTCCCTTGGATCGCATCCTGACGTTCGACGTGGTCGTCCAAATGGTCGCCGGCGTCGCCGTCGCCATGGGGGGCTTCTTGCTGGCACGGTACGTGAAGAATTTCTTCGAGACCCCGCAGTGATGGACTGGCGCGATTGGAGGCCCACCTACGAGGCCATCCTGGAAGATTTTGGCTGGGACCCGGCGGCAGACCGCGCGTCAGCCGCTGCCCTTGCCCCTCTCGTACAGGGGCGGTGGCTGCACGTGGGCACCGAGTTGAAGCACCGCGACGTGGTGGTCGTCGGTTGCAGCGAAGCCCTTGACACCCTACAGACAGTGCCGCCCGGCGTTGTGGTCGCGGCCGACGGGGCGACCGCGCGACTACGGGAGATCGGTGTGGTTCCGCGCGTGGTCGTGACCGATCTGGACGGCTCCCCGGACGCTCTGCAATGGGCCGCGCAACAAGGCAGCACCATGGTGATCCATGCCCACGGCGCAAACCAGGATGCGTTGTCCATGGCCAGCACGCTGGGGCCGCTCACCGTCGGGACCTGCCAATGCGATCCCACCGGCCTGGAACCTTTGCGAAACTTGGGTGGGTTCACCGACGGCGACCGAGCGGTCTTGCTGGCCGAAGCGTATCAAGCCCGCAGCATCACGCTCGTCGCCTTCGACCTGGACGCTCCCACGAGCCGCCACAGCCACCGGTTTGATCCGGCCACGAAGGCCAAGAAGCTGGGCTGGGCCCGTAGGATCTTGGAAGGGGTCGCAGCGCGAGGCACCCCGCTTACTTGGTGACCCGGTCCGCCCAAGCCTTGTAGCGAGCCGGCACGTCGACCTCTCCCAACACCTCGACGCACGGGGTCTCGTAGGGGTGTCCATCGAGGAGGGCTTCCCAACAGGCATCGACGCCGTCTACCTGAGCATGCGCCTCCAGCACCCATTCTTCGGCCTCCATGATCTTCCCCTTCCACCTGTACAAGGAAGCCACGCGCCAGATGCGCGTGCACGCGGCGACCCTTGCCTCGATGACCTTCTGGGCGGCGGCTTCGGCGTCCCGTTTCTTCTCGTAGGTGCTGCGAAGGCGCGCCAATCGGGCCATGCCCCACCATGGACCCCCTGACAGAAACCTTATGCTCGCAACCCGGCGTCGTGCGCCTCGTGGCAAGTGGCTGGCTTTGGTTCCTGGGCCTTTTCGGCGCCTACATCCTTGGGCTCTTCCTGCTCGTGCGAACGGGCTTGATGCGCAAGTGGAACCTGAGCCTGATGCTGGGTTTCGTGTTGATGATCCGCACCCAGCGAGGCAAGGGCACGCTCGAGAAACTGAGCAAGCCAAAACGGGCATGGAACGCCTTTGGCGACCTGGGCGTCATCGTGGTGCTCCTCTTCATGGCGCTGATGACCCTCTTCATGGTCTGGACCCTGAATTTCATCGTCCGCAACTCGAGCCAAGTGGAACCCTTGTCCGCCAGCGAGATCTTCGTCATTCCAGGCGTCAATCCGTTCATCCCGCTATGGTATGGATTGATCGGACTCATCGTCACGCTCATCGTCCATGAAGGCGGCCACGGGGTCCTGGCACGCGCCAACGACCTCAAGGTCAAGAGCCTCGGCCTCCTGTACGCCATCGTCCCCATCGGCGCCTTCGTCGAACCGGACGAGGACGAGTTGAAGGAGACCACCCGACGCAAGCGGCTGCGCGTCTTTGCCGCCGGACCCATGGTCAACATCGTGGTGGCCCTGATCACGCTGGGCGGCTTCGTCGCCATGGTCGGCGCGGCGGAACCCGCCGAAGGGGTGCCCGTGCTGGGCGTCACGGCCGACGGACCGGCCCACCTGGCCGGCATCGAACCAAGCGACATCATCGTCGGGGTCAATGACACGCAGGTGCTCATCTGGGACGACTTCACCCACGCTTTGGATCAATTCGGACCCGGGCAGAACGTGACCCTCCATACGACGCGCGCCAGCCACGACCTCACGCTGACGAGCCGATGGGACACCCTGGACGAGACCGCACAGCGTCGCGTGCTGGAAGAAGAGAAGACCGCCATGGCCTACTGTAGCGCCCTCTACGACACCCGCAACGGTGGGCATTGCGCAGACAATCTGACGGCAGACGCGGTCGTAGGGATCGAAGGGTTCCGCGGCGACCTGGTCCAAGACCGCCTTGCCCATCCGTTCACCGGCGCCAACATCCTGTTCCACATCAGCCTCCCCATCGGCGAAGTGCAAGGACAACCTACGCTCTCGTACCAACTTCCGGCGTTCTTTGATACGCCATGGAACAGTGACATCTACTGGCCCACGGCCACCGTGTTGTTCTGGGTCTTCTGGCTCAACCTGATGGTCGGCCTGTTCAACGTACTGCCCATGTTGCCCCTGGACGGGGGCCATATCTTCAGGGACGCCGTGGCCGGCCTTGTCGAGAAGACGCGCCCCGGCCTCATGCCTGAGCGACGCGACAAGATCGTGGGCCGCGCCGCCGCCGGTGTGAGCTGGCTCATCTTCTTCGTCATCATCGCGCAGATCATCGGCCCCCGCCTCCTGTAATCGAAGGTCTCTTGAGCTAGAGTCCCTCCAAGAGCACAACATGGCCGTGGCGATGGACCGCGTGAAGATGCCGGAGCTGGACCCAGAGGTCCGCACCAAGAGCTACGACGAGGCCATTCTCGGCTATTCGCGCAAGCTCGCCATCGAGGAAGCGCAGCGGTGCATCGACTGCAAGACCAAGCCATGCACCTACGCTTGTCCGGCACTCACGCGGGCGCCCGAATACATCGACGCCATCGCAGAAGGCGACTTCGATCGTAGCCTCGAGATCGCGCTGGAGACCTACCCGATCCCCGGGACCCTGGGGCGTACTTGCTTCCATCCCTGCGAAGATTCCTGTGTGGTGGGCATCAAGGGCGAGCCGGTCGCCATCTGCAGCCTCAAACGCGCAGCGTTCGATCACGGGCAATGGCCGACCATCGAAAAGCCCGCGCCGACAGGCAAGCACGTCGCCGTCGTCGGTTCGGGGCCGGCCGGGCTCCAAGTCGCCTACGACCTCATCCGTCAAGGCCACGCGGTCACCGTCTATGAAGCGCTGCCTGTGCTTGGCGGCATGATGACCGTCGGCATCCCAGACTACCGGCTGCCACGAGCCGTGGTAGACCAGGAGACGGACAAGCTACGCGAATGGGGCGTCGAGTTCGTGATGGAATGGCACCTTGGCGAAGGGGACAACACCGTGGAGTGGCTCCTGGAGAACCATGACCTGGTCTTCCTTGGCGTCGGTTGTCACGCCCCCAAATCGATCCGCGTCGAAGGCGAGGATCTGCCCGGGGTCCGCCACGCCGTCGATTGGCTGCGTGAACTGGAACTGGGCAACCACTACGACCTGACCGACCAACGCATCATCGTCATCGGTGGCGGATCCACCGCCATGGACGTCAGTCGCAACAGCCTGCGGCTGGGCGCCAAGAGCGTGCACATCGTCTACCGGCGGGGTCGTCGCCAGATGACCGCCAGCCCGGAAGAGGTCGTGCAAGCCCGCGACGAACGAATCAAATTCCTTCTCATGGCCAACCCCACCCGGATCCTTCCCGGTGACGATGGTCGCGTGCAATTCGTCGAATGCGTCCAGATGGAACTGGGCGCCCCGGATGATTCGGGGCGTCAACGACCCGAGGCGATCCCGGAAAGCAATCTTCTGCTGCGTGCCGACCAAGTGGTCCTGGCCGTGGGGCAGAACCCGAGCGCCATCCAGGATGCGGTCAGCGACCACCTGAAGCTCAGCAAATGGGGGGACGTGGAGGTGGACCTGGATTGCAAAAGCAGCCATGACCGGATCTTTGCGGCCGGGGACATCGCCCTGGGGCCCAGCAGCATCATTGAGGCGGTCGCCAATGCCCGACGGGCCGCCGCGAGTATGCACAAGGCCCTGCAATGACGCTGACCGACGTGACCGACGAGACGCCACGCCGCCGCATGAGCGTGGCCCGCGGCACGCTGGTCCCAGGACCTGGAGCGGCCGACCTTGGCGTGGCGGAGGCGGCGGCCACGCAGGCGGTCAAGCAAAGCGACGCTTGGATCCCGACGCAGCATGCGTTCCAGCCGACCCACGTCCAGGTCGACGCGGAAGCCGCCGAGACCATCACCGTGACGGTGACCGTGCAAGGCTTTGCGCGCACCGGCCTAGACACGGCGGCCCTCAGCGGTGTTGCAGCGGCGCTGCTGACCCTGCGACAGCAGACCGGGGGCGGCGCCATGACCATGGACCTGGTCCAGAACGTCGACTAAGACCGGCGCTTCTTGCCGCCGAACTTCTCCAGCGACGACTCGGTGGTCCCGGAGACCTTGAACGTGCGGGTCGTGGCGCGCGACTTCGTGGTCGTTCGCGCCGGGGTCGTTTTGCGCGCGGGAGCCTTCGCCTTGCGCGCGGGAGCCTTGGCCCCGCCGGACTTGGTCGTTGCATGCTTGGATCCAGGTCGTCGACCTTTCTTGGCACGCGCTTCGATCATGAGAGGACCCACGGTGGCGACCAGGTTGGTCAACACCAGGATCAAGAAAGCCAGCGCCACGAAGCTTTCTGTGCCCTCGATGCCGCGAGAGGCGGGCTCGGCCGCAAGCACGGCTGCGGCCAGGCCACGTGGCGCCATGATCCACAGCACCATGGAATCGCCCTCCAGCTTGATCGAGCGGGTCGTGGCCATGACCGCCAGGTACCGTGCCGCCATCAGGCCCGCGAAGATGACCAGACCGATGCCGAGCACCTTCACGTCGGCCAAGATCTCCAGATCGACCAGGATGCCAAGGTAGACGAAGAAGAACGTGCGCACCAGGAACGCGATCTCGCCTTGGAACCGCTTCATGCCGGCGCCGAATCCTTCGCCGATGGATTGCAGGAACCGTTTGCCGAAGCCTTCGTAATTGCCAAGCACCACACCGAAGGCAAGGACGGCGAGTGGGCCGCCGCCGCTGCTGATGTCCCGAAGCAGCCATTCGACGACCACGTACAGGAAGAACATGCACCCCAGGGTGAGCATGTACCCGAACGGCTTGTCACTGAGCTTCGGGTACGCAAAGAGCCACGTGAATCCAGCCGCCACACCCAAGAAGATGCTCATGGCGAACGTGATCAGGAGTGTGCTCGTGATGCCCTGCGCATCGAAGCCGGCTGCGGTGCTGTTGGTCGCGGCACCCGTGCTTGCAGCGCTCACGGCCGCGATGCTGATGAGGGTGAACGAGACCACCACGACCAGCACATCGGTGAGCGCGGATTCCAGTCCAAGCGTCGTGGCGGTCTTCTTCTTGACGCTCATGTGTCCGAGCGCTGGCAGCACGGCCAGTGCACTCGTGCCGCCAAGGATCGCGCCCAGGACCATGCCGGTCATCAGGGGCACGTCCAGGCTCACGGCGGTGATCGCTCCGACCAGGCCCAGGGTCGCCACGAAACCGAGGAACCCCATGATGGCCGCGCTGCCAAGCCCGTGAAGCAGGTCATTGATCTTCAGGGCAAGACCACCGTCGAAGAGGATCAGGATCAACGCCAACGGCCCGACGATGCTGCTCACACCGGCAAGGCTCTCGGGCGCGATGGCGCCCGTGATGGGGCCGACCAGCACGCCCACGAAGATCAAGATCAACGTGTCATTGAAGCGCAGCTTGGAGAAGATGAGGTTGCCAAGGAAGCCCAATCCGATCAGGAGCGCGAGCGCCCCGAGAAAGACAAGAGGGTCTGATCCGTCCAGTTGGGCGACCACGGTCACCCTTCATTGTGGGGCCTGGTAGAAAAGGCCGTCAGGATGATTCGTGGGCCTCGAGTGCCCGCATGGCGGTGACAGCTTCCTTCTTGAGCTCGGCCTTGAGCTTGTCGTAGGTGCCATCTTCGACCTCTTTCTGCATCTTGGCCATCTCCAACTCCTTGAGGCCAGCCATCAAGACGCGCTTGCGGGTCGCCAGCAGGTCCTTGCTCTCGGCGGCCGCGACCTCTTCGTGGATGGCCTTCTGTACGACCTGCTTGCGGCTACGGGCCTGCACGAGACCCTTCTGGACCAACCAGAACCACACCAGGATGCCCAGAGCCAAGCCCATGGCCAGCTCGAGGAAACCGAACCCGTCACCGGTCGGCGCGGCGGGCTGGGCAGTGGTGACCGCCGGGGTGATCGTCAACCAGAAGTCCCCAGGCAAGGGCGATCCGCTCGTGCCTTCGAAGGCATGGATGGCGCGTGCATCGAAGACGCCCGGCACGACGCTGGCGTCCACGGGCGCGTTGGCAGCGAGGCCTTCCGGAAGGTAGACTTTGACCATGGCGCTGCTTCGATAGGCATCCAACAGGCTCAGAGGCACGACGATGGCGTTGCCGGTCCCGACGCTGTTGCGCACGGTGAAGACGTATTCGCCGGCCGCGTTCTCAGGCCCGACCGTGATGGTGCCTTCGCCCGGTGAGAAGCCGCAGGTGCAGCTCAAACTCTCCGGCGT
>JBFKXH010000061.1:0-7873 GCA_041638175.1 Thermoplasmatota archaeon | reverse complement strand
CCAACCGCGTGCCCCACTTGGGCCCGTGGCCCCAAGCAAAGCTATTGGAGGGGCCCGATCAACGACATTTGGCGTTGGCACTTCACCTGGGCAGGTGGCCCCACGCATCGCATCACTCCTGTGGGGGCGCCACATTTTCACTACTTCCAAGCATTTTCTGCAAGTGCCAGACCCACGCCGTTTGTTTTCGCGTTGACAAAAACTGCCCAAGCGGCCGCGACTTTTGTTTGCATTCGCCGTGATTTTTGCAGGGCAAGGTCAAGCCCTCCGGTTTGCGTGTGGACCGTTATGCCCGACGGTGTGAATGCATCCCTCCCTCTCTTTTCCCACACACGTCAAAGTCGGCTCGAAGAAGCATTTGGCCAACTCGTCGAGGGCAACCCCCTGCCCGACGCGACCAAACACAATGTCCTGGCATCCTTGCTGGGCCCCGGTGTGCTGCGCCAGATCCTCTTTCGGCTCGGCAAGGACCGGCCAGCGACCCTTCGTCCCCTGACCGCCCGCGAACAATTGACCATCGACGCGCTCCACGGGCGCGTCAGCGACACGGGAAACCGGCAACTACTGCACGCCATCCGGCAATCGCAAGGCGAGGAGCTGATCGCATGGAGCGACCTGGCTGCCTTCGCGACCCAAGCCAGCATGGAGCTGGCCGCGTGAAGCTCGACGCCGCGACCCGGCGCGTGCTCACCGCGCTTGTCCAGGACCCCGACGCGGACCTGGCATGCCTGGCGGCCTCAGCCGAGGTCAGCCCGGACGTGGCGCGCGAACGGCTGGACCGGCTCAAAAGGACCGGCGTCTACCTGGGCCGCAAGGTGTCCATCGACGCAGGCAACGTAGGCTTCCCCTACGAAGCATTGGCCCTGGCGCAACCGACCGAGAAGACCAGCAGGGACGCCTTGGAGTGCTTGGCTGCCAGCCCGCGCGTCACGCGCATGTTCACACTTGCATCCGAACATAGCATCTGTTTCACGATCCTTGGCAAGAGTACAACGGACGTACAGGCCCGGGCGCTCAGTCTGGCCGAACAAGCCGGCTTGCGCAACCTATCGATCACCATGTTGGTCGAAACATTGGCCGATGATCCCGCCCGCGGCATGCATCGCGCCATGAACGACGCCATCGCACCGTAGCCGGCGATGAAGCTAAATCGCGAGGCCCCGATGCGCTCCATCTCAAGCGCGCGGACCCCGCCATCTCCCACTTCTTTTCCTCTGACCCAAAAACAACGGGGAATTTCCATGGACAACACCAACAAAAAGATCCTGAAAATGCTCGACAAAGACGCTCGCGCCTCTTACAGCGACATGGCAAACCAACTCGGCCTATCCGTCAACACCGTCCGAGATCGCATCCTTTCGATGGAGAAGAAAGGCATCATCAAAGGATACCAACCCATTCTCTCGGCGCCCCACAACGGCTTCCCGGCCAAAGTCCTTGCATTGTTGCGGCGAGACGGAGCCCCTCAACGGGTCGCCACGGATCACTTCCGGCATCCGTTCGTGCAAGCAGCATACACCAGTCCCGGCCGCTACGGCCTGATCATGGAGCTGGCAGGTCCGAACCGCGCCATCCTGCAAAGCTTCCTCAAGCGCCACGTGTACCCGCTCGGATACTGCGCTGCCCGCCTTGAGCCCCTGGAAGAAGCCGGCGAGATCGCCGAATTCGAAGCCCGACTCAGCCCGATCGAGCTGAGCCACGACCAGATGCTCGCCAAGGCGGTCGTCGGTTCGTGAACTCCGATGTCGATGCTCGCCTGATCGAAGCGCTACGCCAGAACGGGCGAGCCACCATCCGGGCCCTGGCCCAGGAACTGGAAGTGCCAGAGACCACCGTGAGGGACCACCTGCGCCGACTCGAGACCAACGGCCGCGTCGAGGGCTACAGGCCCGTCGTGGACCTGACCGCGCTCAACGTGCACCAGGCTGCCTGGATCATCGGGTCGGTGCCCGAGGACATCCGGACCGATGCGCTGCGCCAGATGGCAGCGCACCCGCAGGTGGTCGCCGCCCATGCGTTGTCGTCAGACGCAGCACGAGTGGCGATCCACGTGGTGGCGTGGGAAAAGAGGCGCCTCGTGGACTTCGTGGACCATGCCGCGAACCTTCACGACCTGGATGTCATCGACTTCCTCCCCGTGGAGGACGTTCTGCAGACGAATGCCCACGAGGCATTACCAGACGTCACGCGGTAAGACGCGCCAGATCGTCCAGGTTCTGCTGGGTCAACACGAGCGCCTGCTCCACATCAGAGGCCACGGCCATGGCGACCAGCTGGGCCCCACCCAAGTCACCGCCAAGCAACGCGTGGACGCCGTTCCAGTGCTCCGCGCGATCCGCGCGCGAACCGACCGGCACGGCGGCGTAGTCGTCGGCTACCTTCAGGATGTAGGCCATGTCGTCTTGGACCATGGTGCTTGCATCCTCCAGGATGACATCGGTCATGGCCAGCCCAGCATCCAACACATCGTACGTGCGCTCGACGGCCACCGTGACCTCGTCGATCAGCTGCTCGCTCTCCGCAAGTAGGCGCTCCTGGAGTGCCCACACGGTGTGCTGGGCCAACGCCAGGTTCTCCTCGATGGCCGCCTGCGTGGTGGCTTCGACGAAGGCGATCGCGTAGTCCAGGCGGGCCTGGGCTTCCCCGATGACCTCGGTGGACACGGCCGCGATGCGAGGCTGGGCGGCCAAGACGGTCGCTTGCAGGGATGCGATCTGCGCATCCACATCGCTGCGGATCTGGGCGATGGTCTCGTCGATCTGGGCAATCGTGGCATCTGCCTGAGATTCGATGTCGGCGCGCATGGATTGCACAGCCTCGAGCACCTCGTCAATGGATTCTTCTTCGCCGGCTTCGCGCAGGTCCCGGATCATGCCATCGGCTTGCACCAGAAGGCTCGCGACGCGTTGCTCTGCGTCGGCCCGTGCCCCATGGGCGGTCGCCAACAAAGCGTCTACCTGGGCATCAGCGACACCTTCGATGGCTGCCACTTGCGCGTCGAGCGCCGCCTGGATGTCCGCGACGGCCGTCTGGACCGCCTCGTCGACCAACGCCTCATAGGCTGCCAGTTGTTCTTGATACGCCTCGATGCTCTCTTCCAGCAACGCGGTCAGATCCGCGATCCGCGTCGCAGCCTGGGCCATGATGTCGGCCTCGGCCTGCAGGACGGTCTCGGTGGCATCGTCGATCGTGGCGCGGACCTGACCCGCCACATCCTCATGAAGATCCATGACCTTGTCCACTTCAGCCTGCAGGATGCCGTAGACCGCGTCCGCCTCTTCGAGCAGGGCGTCCGCATGGTCCAATGCGGCCAGCGCGCCTTCCTCGTGAGGATCAGCAGCGCCCTCGGCGTCCGGCGCTTGACCTGGCAAGGGGAGAGGACCCGTCACGGTCTCGATCTCGGCCAGCAGGGCCTGGATCTGGGGATCGCTCAGGAGTGCCTCGACCTCGGCCATGACAGTCTGCAACTCGCTCATGGCCTCCGGAGGGATCTGGTTCATGACGCTCTCGCGCATGGGGATCTCGGACGGGATGGCATGCCATGCGGTGCCCAGCATCGCCTGCAAGGCAAGCGTGGTCTCCAGCAGGGGCACGTCGTACGGGAGTGCGGGCAGGGGGATCGTCGAGATCGTGCCATCGAAGTCGGACGGGACGGGGACGAAACCGGCGTAGCTACCCGTGACGTATTCCAATTCGGCCAGGGCCGCATCGATCGTCATCTGCAGTTGCGCTTGCTGATCCAGCAAGGCCGCATCGACCGTACCGGCCGCGTCCGTGATCGCGCCCCCGGTGTCATCGTTACCAAGGACCAACCCAGAAAGGGTGTCCGTGGGATCCATGGAACCATGGAGGCTTTCGTCGGCGGAGCCAGAACCGATGTCGATCGGACTCAACGTGGCTTGGACGATCAACGCGCCGATGGCCAGGACGGCCAAACCGGCGACGACTAGCTTTCCTTGCTTGCGCGGCTTGTTCTTTGGTGCAGAATTCATACGCTCACCAAGGAAACTTTTGGCCCGACGGATGCTTTACCATCCTCACAAACAGCCGGAACACCGACATCAAGAGGGAAGGAGAGGGAAGAGGAACAGGGCGGTCAAGCCTACATGAACTGCTGGCCGAGGGCCTCCAGGTCGCGCTTGGTCTCAAGCAGGACCCAGTACCCGTACTCGACCTCCGTGACCACGTCATAGGCCGTCGTCAAGACGACGTCCTTCTCAGTGGTCAGGTCTTGCGCCACGCGCAGCCAGTGTTCTTCGCGGCTTTCGGTGTCCAGCTCACGCTGCGCACCGTAATCCTGGGCGACGCCGTAGATGTAGTCCACGTCCTGCGTCACCGCCGCATCGGTCTCCACCCCGACCATTTCTGCGTAGTCCTTGCTTCCGTCGAAGGACAACTTCGCTTGGCCGTTGACGCCGAGCGCAGCCGTGATGATGGCACGGATGTGCGCGTTGGCCTCGGCGCGCACCATGAAGGCTGCCGAGGCAGCGGCCCGGTACTGGGCCTCCGCTTCAGCTTCCGCTTGCGCGCGGATCTTGGCGAACGTGTACGCCTCGGCCCGCAGCACCGCCTTGGCGGCGACGCTCGCCTTCGCATCGATGGCCGCTTCCGCACTCGCAGCAGCATGCAAGATCGCATCGATCTTGAACTCGGCCAGGGCCCGCACGGCGCTGGACTGGGACATCAAGACGTCCGCAGTGGCCTTCGCCTTGGCCATGGCAGCTGCTTCGGCTTGTGCCGCAGCATAGGCGATGGCACGGGCCTCGCCGGACGTGTCGGCCCCGGTCTCCTCGGAGACATCGGCCAACGCCTCGATGGCAGCCTGTGCGCTCGCACGGATCGCTGCTGCCGCCTCCGCCCCGTTCTCGAGGGCGGCTTCGGCCTGCCGTTCCAGTTCCTGACTCGCCTCGAAGGACGCGTTCTGGATCTGAGAGACCTGTTGTTCGGCCTCGGCACCGACCTGCTCGCGGGCTTCAAAGCGGGCCTCTTCGATGACCTCCAATTGTTGCTCCGCTTCGGCACGGGCTTCGGCCTCGGCTTCAGCAGCGGCGGCGAACGTGGCGGCGACGCGCCCCTCGGCCTCGGCAAAGATCGCGGCTTCGGCCTCCGCTTGCGCTTCCAGGGTGCTGTTGATCTCGGCGTAGGTCGCCGCGTAGAGATCGGCTTGCGCCTCGACGCTGGCCTGGACGCCAGACAGGACTCCCTTCAGTCCGGCTTCCGCCTTGCCCAACACGCCCACGGCGTGCTCCTGGGAAGCGACGGCGCCGTCTTCGTCCGGGTCGGGGGCATGGCTGAGCCCTTCGCCACTGGCCGTGAGGGTCCCCAGGCCACTGTCGTGCCATACCACACCGCTGCCATCGGCCTCGGTCAAGGTCGCTTGCACATTGCCCTTGACCTCAAAGTACAGCGCAACGGCCATCTGACCCGCCGTATCCACGCCAGGGATGCCTGTGGAAGGCAAGTAGACCTGCGCACGCACCAGACCGGTCTCTCCGGCCCCGCCCCAATCATCCGGGGAATCGGGAGATTCATGGCTGTGGTTGGCACCGAACGTCGGCGTCGAGTATTCCTCGACGTAGACATCGTCGGGATCGGACTCCACCGTGCCATTGAACGACTCCGGTGCCTCGGCCAAGGCCTCTCCAGACGCATTGCCTGCTGCCTCGACCTCGGATTCGGCCGCGGCGCTTGCCTGTTCGACCGCGGCGCTACTTTCGTTGGCGCTCTGGTTGAACTGGGATTCGGCACGCATTCCCGCTTCTGCCATGGCCGAGGCACTGGCGTTGGCCAATGCCGAGATCTGGGCCACGGCGTCTTCGACGATGCGTTGCGCATCGAGCTCGGTATAGCCATGCGCACTTTCGTTCTCATGGGAAGAAGGGGAAGAATGGTCTGCAGGTCCCCAGAATGACTGGGCGACAAATGCGACGACCAGGACCGATGCCAGTACGGCGATGCCGACGGCTCGGGCCTTGCGGTTCTTGGTTTTGGGTGTCATACGCGCACCGACTGGTTGCTTGGCGCGCCTGGGCCTTGACCCACATCGCAAACGGGCTCCATGCTCCGCCCCCTGGAACGCCACGGCAACCGCGTCCGGGCATGTCGCATTTGGCGCAAACGAACGGAATCTTCATACCAGGACAGGCAACGAATGCAACGGTCGCAGGGACCGTTGCGGGCGTTCCCCATTTCCGTCTAATAGCGCCGAGTGGCAGCTCACATCTGTATGGCGCAACATACCAAAAACGCTGGAAACCTTGCCCGTGACCGCATCCTCGGGGTCATCGAAACGAGTCCTGGCGTCCACGTCAGACGCCTGAGCGTCCTGACCGGCACCAGCTGGAACACCTGCTTGCACCACTTGCGGGTGCTGGAGCGATCCGGCCATGTCACCTCACGCAAAGTGCAGGGCAAGTTGTGCTGGTTCGACACCCGCAGCGGCGCCCTGCAAGCCAAGGAAGGCATCTGCCTGCTACGCGACCACACCAACCTGGCGATCGCGCAGCACATCATGGCGACCCCCGGCACGACCCAGATCGGCATCGCGTCCGCCCTGGATCTTGCTGCAAGCGTGGTGCACCGCCGCGTCGTCGCCATGGAAGCAGCTGGCCTGCTCCACCGCGAAGCAGAAAGCCGGAGCATGCACGTGACCGCCTCCGAGAAGCTGCAGGCTGTGACCGAAGGCCACGGACTCACCGTGGTCGTCAGCCCGCCCATTGCGGTCGCCTGAGCGGCCATTTTCCCCCTTTCCCGCTTTTTTTTTGCCCCACGTTTGAAGCCCCACCCGGGGTGTTTCCTTTGTGTACGCCCAGACACGCGGCAACCTTCGACCCGAATTCTGCCCGAGCCTGCTCACTCCGGGCGTCCTGGGCCCAGACCGGGCCCGCGACGCCTGGGAGTATACCCAGCGATCCTTGCTCGACAACGCCATTCCCATGGATTTCCGGGTCGCGCTCCTTTGCGTATCCTGGGAACGTCCGACGGCCCCCAGTGGCATCCATGCCACAGGCATGTCCCTGCTGGCCCACGTGGAAGCTCCGGTCGATCTGAGCGACATCTGGGCGCGCATGATGGCCGATGCTGCGACCCGCAGGATGCTGATGGTCACCCGGCACTTGGGCGCTTGCCGCGATGTCCCCTACCGAGCGGTCCAGGAAGTCCAATCCATGATGGGGCCGTGGAAGAAGAGCTGGCAGGATCTGATGGCGTTCTCGGCCTGGGCCGATGCCCTCTACCGGGCGGCCCTACCCCAGGTATCTCCACTGGAAGACGAACGCCTCGACCTCTGGATGGAAGAACTGGTGTCGGCCGGCCAGCAGCTCCCACCGCTGCGCGATGCATTGAACTGGCGCTGAGGGGCACGTCCCCACCGCACCGGGCGGTTCAGCCCGGGATGTAGACCATGTCGCGGCCGCTTTGGACGGCGACGACGGCGCCGATGTCCACCAATTGACCGGTCAGTCGACTGATCTCCGAGCGCGACAGACCGGCCTTCTTGGCCAGTTGGCTGCCGGTCAAGCCATCCTCCTCCATGATCAACCGAAGGACGCGGAGTGCCGGGGGATGGAGGCCATGGGTAGGGCCCGCATTGGAGCCTTCCAAGTGGTATACGTGGTCGCGGCCGGCCCCGTGGTCGAGGATGCGCTCATCCTTCTGCAGTGCATACAGGGCCTGTTCGACGGCCGACCGGCTCATCTGGGTCATCCGGACAAGCCGATTCGGGCTGGCGCCGGGCCGAAGGGCAAGCGCTCGCAAGACGCGTTTTTTTGTCTCACTGTCGTCCAAGTGATGGAAAAAGGCCACGAGGCCACCAAAAGGGTTGTCCGCGATTCCGGCGCGGGCGGGCTGATGCCGCCGCGGTGGTGAGCGGATG
>JBFKXH010000060.1:0-7968 GCA_041638175.1 Thermoplasmatota archaeon | reverse complement strand
GAGCCGATCGCGTTGACGAATTGGGTGTCCGGCTCCAAGAAACCGTACACTTGCGGCACAGATTCGATGAAGATGAACAGGATGACCAGCACTTTCTGGGCGCCCTGGTAGATCGACTTGTCCTCGGCCTTGGTCAGGTCCAGGTTGATGATCTTGGCACCCGTGAAGAGCTGCATCACGATGGAACCGGTCACAATGGGACCGATGCCAAGGTGCATGATGGTACCGGAAGCACCCGCCAGGATGGCGCGGAACCCTTCGAAGATGTCGAGTTGCTCGTCACTCACACCGAACAACGTGATGTTGGCCAGGGCGAAGTAGAGCAGCAGACAACCAGTGGTCCACAGGAGCTTGGTCTTGAAAGAGACGTGGCCTTCCGGCTTGGTGACGGCAGGCCAGCGCTCGATGATGGGCTTGAGTGCGTAGAGACGACTTCGGGATTCAGCCATGCAGCTTCTCCAGGAAACGAGCCGTCGAGACGGCTCCTTTTGATAAACACTTGGAGTGGAGGGAAGGGGAAAAGACCGTAAGCCAGGCTTACTCGGTGTTGACGCTGCCGCCGGCGGCTTCGATCTTGGAGACCGCGCCATCGGTGGCCTTGGCGACGGTGACCGTCACCTTGGCATCGAGGGAACCGCTGCCCAGGAGCTTGGTGAAACCGGCCTCGGTGAGGTCGATCTCGCTTGCTCCAGGGAACTTGGCCGCCAGGTCACCCACGTTGATGGTGACATCCTCCGGCGTGCGGCTCTTGCTGGTGAAGCCCTTGCGCCCGAACGGCTTGGCCGCCAGGTGCGGGTGCTTACCACCAAGGACCTGCAGTTGCAGGAAGCGGTGCTTGTTGGCACCGGCGCGGCCACGGCCGCCCTTGAGACCTGCGCCACGGCGGGCCTTGCGACCGGCGCCGTGCGTGCGGCTCTTGCCACGGTACTTCTTGGCTTGTTCGCCCTTGGCCATTACAGCATCCTCCCGATGAGGTCGTTGATCTTTTCGCCGCGGTACCCGAGGGCGCCGCCGGCTTGGACCGAGCGCTTGATGCCCTCGAGGCCCTTCTTGGCCGGGTGCAGGCGAAGCAAGGGCTTGACGTCGGCCAGGTCCTTGTACTGTGCCTTGCCGGCCACGATGGCCTGGGCGAACTCCTTGATGGAGGTGTAGTCCGTGTTGGCCTTGACGTGGTCGTCGGTCACCGGCTTGTCACCCACCAGGCGGCCGCGGGTCGCGATCGCGTTGGCGAGGGTGTCGGCGTCCACTTCGCCCCAGGTGACGTAGTCCTTGGCGACCTGCAGCATGCCATTGGTCGTTGCGTTGTCCGGAAGGACCACACAGTGGTTGACCTGGTTCAGGCGCAGGTAGCGAAGGGTGTCCTTCACCTTGGGGTTGATGTTGAGCTTGCCGCGCAGACGGATGATCGCCTTGGCCATCAGGAGGCCTCCTCGACGTCCGGCTGTTCATCGACGGCCGCCTGCACCTGCAGCGGACCGCGGACGATCTGGGTGCGCGCCAGTTGCTGGGGCGTCATCTTGACATCGTCGCTGCCGCCGAGGGCGCTGAAGACCGCCTTGGCGTAGTTGGTGGTGGTGCGGGTCTGGCCCTTGGCGAATACCCAAGCGTCTTGGATACCAGCCAGGCCGAGGACACTCTTGGCCACCTTACCACCGACCAGGCCCGTCCCCTGGGGAGCAGGCTTGATGGTGACTTCGGTGGAAGCGCACTTGCCGCTGATCTCGAAGGGCACCGACAGAGCGGGCGCACCTTCGGCAGACTGCCAGGAACCGGCACCGCGCTTGACCTCGATCATGTTGACCTTGGCCTTGTCGATGGCACGGCGGATGGTCGGACCGACCTCCTTGCCCTTGGCTTGGCCAAGACCGACGAAGCCGTCCTTGTTGCCTGCAACGCAGGTGATGGCGAAGCGCACACGGCGACCGGAGTCGGTCATGCGCTGGACCATGTTGATGTTCAGGACCTCGTCGTCGAGCTCCGGCAGGAGCGCGTCGACGATCTCGGGTTCACGAAGAGGCAGGCCGGAGCCGAGCGCCTCGCTCATGGTCTTGATCTCGCCCTTCTTGACCATGCGGCCAAGACGGGTCTTGGGGTCCCACGGGGGCGGGGCCGGCTTCTCGAAACGCTTGCGCTGTCCGGGGCCACCGCGACCGCGGGGGCCGCCAGGGCCACCACGTCCGCCGGGTCCGCCGCGGGGGCCGCCAGGGCCACCGCGTCCGCCAGGTCCGCCGCGCGGGCCACCAGGGCCGCGTCCAGCGGGGCGTCCACCTTGTTGTTGTTCTGCCATGTTATTCTTCCTCGTCGTTGGACTTAGCCGCCTGCGTGACGCCGATGGCGCCGCGGACGGCCTCGAAGTTCTTCTTCTGGTCAAGGAAGTCGCCGGTCAGGCGGGCTTCCTCGGGGAAAATGTCGTCGCCATGGGGCACCCAGACACCGGCATCCACGACGCCCTTGAGGGCGGCGAACACCTTGGATCCCTTGACCGGGGCGTGACGCCCGAGGTCCAGGACCGCGTCTTCGATGCCGGCTTCGGCGGCACGCTTGCCGGCCAGCAGACCGGTCAGGTAGGCGGCCGGGGTGCTCTTGGCACTGCCTTCCCACCCGAGTTTTGCAAGCTCTTGACCGACGGCCGTGGCCTTGACCATGTCGCCGTGCTCGGCCCATTCGACGAACTGCACGATGACATTGCCGTTGGTGCGGCGCACGACCATGCGGACGTCACCGGACTTGAGCAGACCCAGGCGGGCCCGGTAGTCGGTGCGGCCTTCACGGCGGCGACGGAACGGGACGCGGGTACGCGGGCTCGTGGCCATTACGCAGCCACCTCCTCAGCGATCTTGCCTTCGGTCTTCATGTGGTTCACCATGTGGGCGCGGGAGCGGAACTGTCCACCCTTGGCGCGTCGGTAGTATTCGCGGTACGTGGCGCGGTCGATGGCGCCGCTTTCCCGCATGTCCTTGAGTTCGATGCGCAGAGCACGGATGAGGGCCATCCAGCGCTCCTTGCGGGGCAGGCGTGCGTACATGGCACCCTTGCGGCTGCCAGGCCCGACGCGGCGACCCTTGGCCTTCTGCGCGTCAAGGTGACGCCCGCGGCCGCGGGAAACACCCTGCTTCTGCACGGCCGTGATGACCTTGCCATCGATGAGCTTGCGCACATCGGCGCGCGTCACGGCACCGGCCACCTCTTCTTGGCGGTCGGCGTCGATGCGGACACGGCTCTGGCCGACACCCATGATGTCGGCGGCGAGGCGCTTCTGGTTGCGAAGATCGGCCATGCTCAGTTCCTCCGGTTCAGGACGCGGATCCCGAGTTCGTCGGCCTTCTTCTCAATGGCTTCCGCCTTGCGACCACCGACCGTGCCACCGACGCGGGCGGCCTGGGTCTTGGCATCCATGCCTTCCAGGTCCTCCGGGCGGTGCACCAGCTTCTCTTCGAAGCCGGACGGGTGCAGGCCACGCGCGGCAACAGGGCCGCGGTAGCCGATGGACACCACGTTGGGGCGGTACTTGTAGTGGCGGCGCGCCTTGGAGTGGATACCCCGGGGTTGGCGCCAGCCGGCGTTCTTGCCGCCGAGCTTCTTGTAACGGAACCATTCTTGGCGGCGGAAAGCCGGGCGCCTGCGGGACTTCTCGTTGCGAAGCTCCAGGGCAGACTTGGTGTCTGCATCCAGTTCGGGCTTCTGCTTCGGGACGACCTCGGTGGGTGCATCAGCTTGATCCGCAGCGCCAGCAGTGCTGGTGGCCTCGACGGCCTCTTGGGTCTCGGTGGTCTCTTCGACCTGTTCCTCGACGGGCTGGGACTCTTCACTCATTGTTCTTCACGTCCTTTGTTCGTGATGTAGATGCCATCCTGGAAGACGCGGATGTCGCGGCCCTTCACACGGGATGCCATCTCGATGTTCGCCGCGGTCTGGCCGACGGCGTTGCGGTCGATACCTTCCACGGTGATGTCTTGGCCCTTGACCTGGACCTTGACACCAGGCAGGATGTCCGCCTTGCGCGGGTGGCGTTCACCGAGGAAGTTCTCGATGACGAACACGTCGCCCTGGACGGCTGCCTTGATGGGGAAGTGGTTGTAGACGATCTTCATGTTGTACGTCCAACCGTCGGTCACGCCCTTGATCATGTTGCGCACATGGGCTGCGTAGGTACCGCAGATGGCCTTGTGCTCACGACGGGGCAGGTCCTTGTGGATGACGACCTTGCCATTGTCCACGTTCAAGCGGACACCGCGGTAGCGGAAAGCACGGTCCAGTTCACCCTTGGGACCTTTGACGATGGTGTGGTGACCGTTCTCGACGGTCACTTGGACGCCCTCAGGAATCTCGACTTCGTGGTGGATTTCGGGTAGAATCGGCATAGAATCACTCCTTAGTAGACGTACGCGAGCAGGCGTCCGCCAGTGCCGACCTCCTTGGCCTTGTATTGGTCGATCACGCCGTGCGTGGTGGTCATGATCAGGGACCCGAAGTCACGGGCCGGAAGGAAGCGGGCTTCCCACTGGTCAAAGTCACCCTTCTTGATGGCGTAACGGGGCTTGATGACACCACAGTTGTTGATCTGTCCGGTGAGTTGCACCTTGTACAGACCGCCGCGGCCGTCATCTTCGTATTCGAACGGGCCGATGTAGCCCTGGTCTTGCATCGCCTTGAGGACACGCCCGATCAGCTTACTGGCGGGGGTCACGGTGGCTTCGGTCTTACCGGAGCGCTCGGCGTTGCGGATGACCGTCATTGCGTCTGCGAGAGAATCGTTTTGCATAGGCTCACCTCAGCTGTATTTCTTGAATCCCAGGTCACGGGCCTTGTCTCGGAAGCATTGCCGGCACAGGTTCAGGCTGTAGCGGCGCACGACGCCGCGCTTGCGGCCGCAGCGCTGGCAACCTTCGATGCGCCCCTTGAAGACGGTGCGTTCCTTGATCACGAGTGGCATTTACAGGACCTCCAGATTGAATTTCTCGGTCAGGAAGGCCATCGCTTCGTCCCGCGTGACGCGGTGCTTGCGGGGGACCTTCCGGGTCAGGAGCCGGCGGTGCTTGATGCGGTGGCCGGGCTTCTCGAGTGTGATGGCGACATCCATGCCGTAGACACCGATGTCGGGGTCGTAGCGTTCGCCTTCGAAGTTGGTGTGGTCGGTCACACCGAACTGCAGGTTGCCCTGGTTGTCGAAGGACCACGCGTGGACCTTGTTCAGGCGGGTGTACAAGGCGCGGCGCACGAAGTCCTCGGCCTTGTCACCGCGCAGGGTGACCTTGCAGCCGATGGCCATGCCCGGGCGCACGCCCAGTTCACGGTTGTTGACCTTGCCGAAGGTGCGCAGCGGCTTCTGGCCGGTGAGCTTCTCCATGGTGGCTTCGGCCTTCTCGAGGCGTTCGCCACCATCGCCGATGCCCATGTTGACGGTCACCTTGGCGATGCGAGGGGTCTGGTTGGCGTTAGACAACGGTCGTCACCTCCACCTTGGGCAGGTTGGCCTTCTCCCCGATGGGGAAAGCGTAGGTCTTGATCGTGGTGAAGGTCCGGTCGCCGTCCTTCAAGTGGACCAGGTTCGGCTTGTGGCTGCGGGTCACTTCGATGGTGCCCACGGGTGCCACTTCGGCCGCGTGCTGGCCGCCCGTGATGAAGACCTGGGCACCCTCATTGAGAGGGAAGTGGCCCGTGATCTTCTGGGTCGGCAGCTCCAGGCGCAGCACGTCGCCGGTCTTGTAGTCGTCCTTCTTGACGAGCAGGTTGCGGCCGTCGTGCAGGTTGAGCTGGGTCGCGCCGCCCTTGACCGTGGTCTTGTCGGCGATCTGGGCCAGCTTCCACGTGGCTTCCTTGGCCTCCACTTCGACGATGCGCAGCCGCGCCTTGTGGTCCAAGGTGACGCGCCAGGCGCGCTTCAGGACCGGGATGTGGATGACGTCCATGAAACCCACAGCGAACTTGGGGTCCTTGATGATGCGTCCGTCCACCTGGATCTCCCCGCGGCCGATGGCGTTGCGGGCTTCACGGCCCGTGGCGGCGACACGCAGGAAGTCGCGCAGCACCGTGCTCAGGGGCAAGGAGCGGGCGACCGAGTGCGCACCAGCGCGGGGCTTGGTGGTGTAGACGTTGGTCTTGCGGGCGATGGTCCAGCTGCGCGGGGCAGCCAGGCGCTTCATGTGGCGGCTCATGCTTATTCAGCCTCCTGGGTCTTTTCGGTGGCGGGGGCCCGGGCGGTGCCCTGGGCCTCGGCGCCGAGCTTTTCGCGGCGGCGCTTGTCCTCGAGGTTCAGCTTGGTGATCAGCAGGTTGCTGGCATCCAAGGGCAGGCCGACGTCGGTGCCGTCCGCCTTCTTGTGGGTGATGCCTTCGACGAGGACCTTGCGCGACTTGGTGTCGACGCTGGCGATCTTGCCGTGCTTGCCCTTGTTGTCACCGCGCAGGATGGTCACTTCGTCGCCGGTCACCAGAGGCGTGCAGCGGACGTTGTACTTCAGAAGCAGTTCTTCGCTGAGGTGGCTCGCGATCTGCTTGCGGCGCTTGTGCAGGGGCGCATCGTATTGCGCCTTGCGTTGCTTTCGGGGTTGAATGGAACTCATGGAATACCTCAGACGATCGTGTTGGCCGTTGCGGAGATGCGCGGCCAGCGCTGTGCGGCTTCCCGGGCCACGGGGCCCTTGATCTGGCTGCCCTTGACCTCACCATCAGCGATGTTGATGATGACGCAGGCGTTGTCTTCGAAGAGGACGGTGGTGCCGTCGGCGCGCTTGAAGGGGCGCTTCTGGCGGACGATGACCGCTTCCAGGAGTTGGCGGCGCATCTCGGGGGTGCCCTTCTTGACCGAGACCTTGATCAGGTCACCGACACCCGCGGCGGGGTAACGGCGCTTGGTACCGCCGATCTTGGGGACCATGACGATCTCCACGACCTTGGCACCGGTGTTGTCGACGCAGTCGAGGCGGGCTCCCGTGGGGAGGCCACGCGTCACGGAGCCAGCGACGCCACGCATCTTAGGCCTCCTCGGCGCGGTTCTCGACGACCACGAACTTGACGGTCTTGCTGATCGGGCGGCACTCGGCGATGAGCACTTCGTCGCCGACCTTGACGTCGATGTTGCTCGGCACGTGGGCCGCGTAGCGGCTGGTGCGCTTTTCGAAACGCTCGTACTTGGGCACGAGGCGCTGGTGCTGCTTCTGGACGACGACGGTGCCTTGCATCTTGGCGTCGACCACCGTACCGACGATGGTCTGGCCACGGACAGGCAGGCTGCCGTTGAAGGGGTTGAGCACGTCGCCCGGAGCCGGTTCCCTGGAGGGGGCGCGGACGTCGATGCCAATGTCACGGACTTCTGTCATGGAATGTTCTCCTTTTGCTGCGGGGACGAAGGTAAGCCGGAGCTTTCTGCATCCTTAGCACCACGGGAAACGACCCCCGAGGTGCGGCCCGACCGCACGGGCAATTTGGAACGGTCCAGAGACATCGAGGCCTCTGTTGCTAGGTGGCGGTGACTCCAACCCAGATATAAGCATGACGGAGGCCGGTTTCCTGTGGAATCACCAGACGATACTGGCGATCGCCCAGGTATTGGCGACGACCACCGACAAGGTCACCAGCGCCAACGCGACCAGGCTCCGGTGCAGCCAAGCCGGCACTTGGGGAGACCCTGCGATCCGAGCGGCCAACAGACTCAACCCCAGGACGACCGCCAGCTTCAACAGCAGGAAGGCCGAGAATCCGGCACCGTCCATGACGGCGGCCATGGCGGGGTTGCCCTCCTGTGCGCCGAGGCGAAGGCCGAGCCCTGTGGAATAGGCATCCAAGATCTGCAGCATGGCGTTGAGTCCAAGAAGCAAGACCACGGACATGGTGCGACTTCCGAGGTTGTATGGCACCACCTCGACCCGGATCGGGCCAGTTTGTCGCAAGAGTGGGCCTCCCGCCATACCAGGGACCGTAGCCAGCTCAAGCCATATCAATCCTGCCTGCAAGGGAGGCGGCGTTCGGT
>JBFKXH010000059.1:0-8030 GCA_041638175.1 Thermoplasmatota archaeon | reverse complement strand
GTTGATTGCGGACGAGGTCCAGACCGGCTTCGGGCGGACCGGCAAATGGTTTGCCAGCGAGCATTTCGGCATCAAGCCCGACATCATGAGCATCGCCAAGGCCATGGGCAGCGGCATGCCCATCGGAGCCAGCATGTGCCGCAGCGACCTGGATTTCGCGCACAAGGGGGCACACAGCAACACGTATGGGGGCAATCTGGTGGCTTGCGCCAGCAGCATGGCGACCATCGGCGTGATGGAACAGGAAGGCCTGATCCAGCACAGCGCCGCCATGGGAGATCGCATGGCAAAGCGCCTGGACGAATTCAAGGACCAGCACAAGGGCATCGGGGACGCACGCGGCCTCGGGTTGATGCGTGCCATCGAATTCGTCAGCGCAAAAGGCGACCACAACCCGAAGCTACGCGATGCCGTCGAGACCGAGTGCTGGAAGCGTGGCCTCCTCGTTCTCGGCTGCGGCCCGAGCGGGCTTCGGTTCATCCCGCCCATCAACCTCAGTAAGGGGCAACTGGACGGCGGCATGGACGTGGTGGCCGCCGCCCTCAAGGCAGCCAAGGCCTGAGCGAAGGACGGCGACGCCGTAACCCAAAGGCCAAGAACCTGGGCTTGGATGAATCCGCATGGTCGTCGAGGGGCACCGGAAGGAATGGCCAGACAAGATCATGTTCGCGGCCATGCTGCTTCTGTTCGGGTCGTTGCTTGGATTGATGTTCGATGCGGTCCGGTTCGCCGGCGCCTCCATCGGTGGGGAATCGTTCCACATCTTCGGAGGGTTGCCGGCGTACTACACGGTCAGCTTGGAGGCGATCGGGGTCTTGGCCGGCATCGTCAGCATCCGCTACCAATCCGCGCGGTACATCTACCTGGGGGCGGCCGCCGGCGTGGCGTCCCTCGGGTTCTTCCTGCTGGTCCCGCTTTTTTCGCTCCTGGCCCTCGCCTTCGTCGCCAAGGCGGCCATGGAGGGCGAGGAGATCAAGCATGACGCCCAGACGATGGACGCCTCCATGTGGCCAGACAAGGCCATCGCGGCCTCTCTGATCCTGACGCTGGGAGGATTGATCACCTTGTTCCACGGCGTCCTCCTGACGGCCGGGCGCACGGAGACCTGGGGCATGGCCTACGAATGGTTGGCCCCCGCGACCCTTGCCGGCTCCGTTGGCGTCCTTTGGGCCGCGCGCCAATGCTACCGGCTGCGCCGGCCGACCGCTGCGTGGGCCGCGGTCTTGGCCCTGGCCTTGTTGGGCGGGTTCCTGATCATGGGGCCACTCCTGGCGGCCCTGGGCGCGGTGTTGCTGAGCTTGGCCGACCGAGAGAACGAATTCCCCGAATTCGCGCCCGACGGTTAGCTTCCGAAGGAGCGCACGGCTTCGACCGCCCGTCGCCAGCGCTGCCTGACCCTTGCCAATTCTTCACGCGTCGCACTGGGCTGGTAGATGGCCCTGGTCTCCGGCGGCCCGATCTTCCCTCCCGCGACCGCATGGCCGGCCAAGAGAGCCGCACCACGCGCCGTCGCCTGGGTCGCGGTGACCTCCACCGGCACACCAAGGAGATCCGCTTGGAACTGCATCAACAGTCGGCTGGCCGTTGCCCCGCCGTCGACGCGCAGCATCGTGAATGGCCCGCTGCCGGATTGCATCGCCGTTGCCAGGTCGTCGCATTGCAGCGCGACAGCCCGGAGGGTCGCACGCGCGATGTGTGCACCGGTCGTGCCACGTGTCAAGCCGAGCATGGCTCCGCGCGCGTCGGGATCCCAATGGGGTGCGCCGAGACCTGCAAAGGCCGGCACCACGACGACGCCGTCTTCTGAATCCACCTGGTCTGCCAGGTCATTGACGGCTGCCGCTGTCTCGATGATCTGCAATCCGTCCCTCAGCCATTGCACGGCAGCACCGCCGATGAAGACGCTGCCCTCCAGAGCGTACTGGGGCGCGTCATCCAGGCTGGCTGCGCGCGTCGTGAGAATGCCTTCCAAGTCCACGGGGCGGTCGCCCGTATGTTGTAACAGAAAGCAACCCGTGCCATAGGTGTTCTTGGCTTGCCCAGATGCGATGCAACCTTGCCCGACCAAAGCGGCCTGCTGGTCTCCCACGAGTGCGGCCAGAGGCGCGCCGCCGAAGGCATGGCACGGCCCGATGACCTGGCTGCTCGGCACCACGACCGGAAGCATGTCTTGCGGCACGTCGAAGAGGGTGAGCATCGCCTCATCCCATCGGCTCGTGTGGATGTTCCAGAGCATGGTGCGGCTTGCGTTGGTCGGATCGGTCACGTGCTTGCCGGTCAGTTTCCAGGCAAGCCAGCTGTCGATGGTGCCCATACGGACCCCCGTTCGCCTTGCGTCGTGGTGATCGAGCAACCAAGAGACCTTGGTGGCTGAGAAGTACGGGTCCAGGATGAGCCCGGTGGCCGCCTTGATCGCAGGCGCATGTTCTTGCAGGTCATGGCATCGCTGGCTCGTGCGCCGATCCTGCCACACGATGGCGCGTCCGATGGGGCCGGTTTCATCCCACAGCAAAACGGTCTCGCGCTGGTTTGTGATGCCGACGGCATCCGGCGCCTCCACGCCCGCATCCTCGAGCGCCGCACCTGCAACACGTAGGGTGACCTCCCAGATCTCATCCGCGTCGTGCTCGACCCACCCGGGCTGCGGGTAATACTGTGTGAACTCCTCATAGGCACGGCCCAAGGCCTTGTCCTCGTTGTAGACAATGGCCGTCACGCCCGTGGTCCCTGCGTCGATGGCCAACACGTGCACACACGGGCAGCCGCCGCCAGCCTCAAGGCGTTGCCGGCCTTCGGGACCTCGTGACGTTGCTGGCTGGCACCCGAAGCGTGGATGGCGTGCACGCCTGGCAACGCGTCGAAGATGGCATCACGGTGGAGCTCGGGGAAGGCGCTGCGCCAGAAGAACCCGATGCTTCCGGCTGGCTGGTGCCTGCGCCGGTCAACGCCCACACCCACGTAGGCGATGCGTTCCTGCGCGACCGCCCCGGCAAACCGGACACGGTCGCCGAGTTGTTCGGACCCGGCGGGTGGAAGCACCAGCAGCTGGCCAGGGCCGCCCAAGAACAACAAGCAGACGGCATGCGACGGTATGCCCAGGAAATGGCAGCTTGTGGCACGGCCGCCTTCCTGGATTTTCGCGAACAAGGGGTGGCCGGACTCAAGGCGGTCCGTTCCCTCCAGCTTCCCGTGCGCCCGATCCTGTACGGTCGCGGGGCGGCGGCAGGGTTCGACCCTGAGGAGGCCGCACAGGTCTGCGCCCTGGCCGACGGCATCGGCCTTTCCGGCCTTCGAGATCTGGCGCGCCCCGATCTGGAGGCGTGGGCCGACGCGGCTCGTGCGGCCGGCAAGCCCTTGGCGATCCACGTCTCGGAGGATGCCCGGGATGACGTGGCATCGGCCATCGCGTTGCAGCCAGCCTTTGTCGTCCACATGACGCTCGGCACCAAAGCCGACTTCCGGGCCCTGGCAGAGGCCGATGTACCGGTCGTCGTGTGCCCGCGCAGCAACCGCTTCTTCGGCCGAAGGCCACCCGTCGAGGACATGTTGCAGGCCGGGTGCACCGTGGCACTCGGCACGGACAACGGTTTGCTGCAAAACGGCGATCTGTGGGCCGAGGCGCGCGCGACCGGTCTGCCCGAGCCGCAAGCACTCTCGTTGGCCACCAATGGACGACGCCTTGCAGGCCTAGACGACGGCTCCTGGGCAAAAGGTGCGCCCGCCTGGACGGTGGCACCCAAATCCACAAGACGCCATGATGACGTGGTGGTCCCGTGACCGGCCGCTGGGACGCACTCGCCCGTTTGCTTCGCCACCCCGACTGCCAAGGGGCCGGACCCATCCAGCTCCTGGCGGAGACCGATTTCTATGACGAAGACGATCTGCCGTTCATCGTGGCCGGCGGAGGCACCGTCCTGCACGTCCTCCCCGATGCAGGGTTTCGCAAGGAGAACCTGGCCGGCAGTGAAGATGAGCGCTTGCTGATCGTCGATTGCCCCGACGAGGACGGCTGGTTGGTCCCCGATGACATCATCGCCGATTGGATGAACCGCAACATCTCGTGCCCTGATCTTGAGGATCTGATCCTGGCCCATCCCTTGTACGAATACCTGACACGCCTTGATGAAGAAGGGCACAGCCGTGGTGGACGGCGGGGCGAGCTCGTCCAATGGGCCCCGGGACTTCCGAACCTTGCCAGTGTCTATGCCCCGGAGTTCTTGCCCGCCGACGAGGAAGCGCCCCGCGTCAACCGAGACAAGGAAGCCTACGCGGAAGGCGTGGCCGACCTGTTGCGCCAACTGGAAGCGGCCTTCGCACCGGCTGAATTCGAAGTGGGGGTACGCCTGCGCGATCCCCTGGAGCCAGGGGACGCTCGTGAGATGGAGCCGCGCACCGTCGGCCAACTGGCCGCCTGACGCGCCCCTTTTCAACAAAGTCGGGGTCGCGCCGCCGTGGACAAGACCGATGCCGTGATGGACCTGGCAAAGCGCCGCGGTTTCCTGTATCCCGCGTACGAGGTGTACGGAGGGATGGCGGGCTTCTACGACTACGGCCCCTTGGGCAGTGGCATGAAGCACCGATTCGAGGAGCTTTGGCGGCACGTGTTCGTGCGGCAGAACGCGATCCCCATGGCCGAGGTCAGCTGTGCTCGCGTCACCATGGACACCGTGTTGGAGGCCAGCGGCCACGTGGCCGAGTTCACAGATCTGGTCGTGCGCTGCGCCAACGGACACCCCAGCCGCGCGGACCACCTGGTGGAAGCCGCCGGGTACGATGGCACGGCAGACGCCTTGAGTGCCACCCAGATCGATGCAGAGATCAAGGCTCTGGGAGCCACCTGCCCGACGTGCAAAGACAGAACGTTCACGGCAGCCGCCCCGCTCAACCTGATGAACGCCACCGAGATCGGACCAGGTAGCGGCCGGACCGGATACCTGCGGCCGGAGACGGCGCAAGGCATTTTCACCGATTTCCCCCACCTGCTCCGCTTCTTCAGGGACCGGCTACCCTTTGGGGGTGTCCAGGTCGGTGGAAGCAACCGCAATGAGATCAGCCCACGCCAGGGCATGCTCCGGCTGCGCGAGTTCCACATGATGGAGGCGGAGGTCTTCTTTGAGGACACGGACGCACCGTTGCCTGCCTTCGAGGAGATCAAGGAACGCACCGCCACCTTCGTACCCAACACGGACGAGCAACCCGCCACGGTCTCCTACGCGGATGCGGTCGGTTCCGGCATGGTCTGCAACCAGGCGCTGGCCTACTTCCTGGCCAAGACGCAGGAGTTCCTGGTCCTGTCGGGCATGGACCCGGACAAGCTGCGGTTCCGCCAGCACCTGCAGACCGAGATGGCCCATTATGCGAGCGACTGCTGGGACGCCGAATTCCACAGCGACCGCTACGGCTGGGTCGAATGCGTGGGGATCGCGGACCGAGGTTGCTACGACCTTGAGCAGCACGCCACGCACAGCGGCAAGCCGGCGACGCATCCGATCACTGGAGAGGCAGGCATGGTCCCCAACGCCGACTTCATGGTACGCGTGCCGGTCGAAGAGACCACCTTCGAGGCGACCCGGTATACGCCCAACATGGGTATGCTCGGGCGGACATTCAAGGCCCAGGCCAAGGCCATCGCCCAAGCACTGGATGATCAATTTGCCGACGCGGCCCGTACGGCCGGTCTGCGCGTCCGATGGCCCCTTGGGATGGACGGGTTCACGGTGCGCGCCGAGGATGTCAGGCCCCAGGACGGCGCGATCACGGTGCAGGTCGGCGACGAAGAGGTGGAGATCCCGACCGATTGCTTCGAGGCCGAGGTCGGCACGTGGCGCGTCACAGAGAAAAGGATCATTCCCCGGGTCATCGAACCGTCCTTCGGCGTCGACCGCATCCTGTACGCGCTCTGGGAACACGCATACGAACGGGGGGAGAAGAACGGAGAACCCTACACGGTGATGCACCTCTCCAAGCACGTGGCGCCGGTCCAAGTGGCGATCCTGCCCCTGACGGCCAAGGACGGCATGCCGGAGGCCGCGCACATGATCGAACACGGCCTTCGCAACATGGGCGTCGAGACCGATTACGATCAATCCGGCAACATCGGACGGCGCTATGCGCGCCAGGACGAAGTGGGCACACCGTTCTGCGTCACCATCGACGATCAGACCCAAGCCGACGGGACCGTCACCGTCCGCGACCGCGACACGACCGAGCAAGAACGGGTCGAGATCGCCCAGCTGCCATTGTGGCTGCAGCAGCATTTCGCCCTGGAATGACCCCCCTCTGGCTCAATGAACCTTTAACCCACACGTGGATGCCACGGCACCCCCATGGAATGGCAACTCTGGCTCAGTATTGGTGCCATCGTGATTGGCCTCCTGCTGATCCTCCTGGAAGTGATGAATCCCGGCTTCTTCATCGCGGTGCCAGGCACCGTCCTGCTGGGCTTCGGGTTCGTCAGTCTCGTCGCACCCGGGTTCTTCTTTGGCGACGGCGCCGCATGGGTCATTCCCGCCTTCGGCATCCCGGCGACCGTCATCACGATCTGGGCCTACAAGAAGTGGGCACCGCCGGGTGAGAAGCCGGTCACCTTGTCCAATGACAGCCTGCCGGGCATGAAGGGGCGGGTCGAAAAGGACATTCCTGTGGACGATGCGGGCCGCGTACGCGTGGCCGGCCAATCGCTTCGCGCCGTCGCCAATGAGCCCCTGGCAGCCGGCACCAAAGTGGTCGTGACCGCGGCCGAAGGGCTCACCGTAACTGTGGAGAAACAATAGCATGGTCGTCTGGATCGTCGTAGGAAGCATCATCGGAGCGATCGTCTTGCTGCTGCTCGTCAGTGGCCTGCGCGTCATCCAACCGTACGAGCAAGGTCTCTACATTTTCCTTGGGAAATACCGAGGCAAACTCAACACGGGCCTGAATTTCGTCATCCCGTTCGGCAGCCGCGTCGTACGGATGGACATGCGCACGCAGGTCATGGATGTGCCTCGCCAGGAGGTCATCACCAAAGACAACTCGCCCACCAACGTGGACGCCATCATCTACGTCCGCATCATGGACCCGGAGCGGGCCTACTTCGAGGTCAACAACTTCCGGGTCGCGACGGTGGCGCTGGCCCAGACCACGCTACGTTCGGTCATCGGCGACATGGACCTGGACGATGTCCTGAACCAACGCGAGAAGATCAATGCGCGATTGCAGGACATCCTGGACAAATCGACCGATGGCTGGGGTGTCCGCGTCGAGGGCGTGGAGATCCGCGAGGTCGACCCGGTCGACCGGGTCAAATCAGCCATGGAGGAGCAGACCAGTGCGGAGCGTGAACGCCGTGCCGCGATCCTGCGTGCAGACGGCCAGAAACAGGCATCCATCCTCGAGGCGGAAGGCGACAAGCGGGCCGCGATCCTCAGTGCCGAGGGTGTGCGCCAGCGCAAGATCTTGGAGTCTGATGGTGAGCGCAAGGCACAGATCCTTCGGGCCCAAGGCCAAGCCCAGGCACTGCACGTACTGGCCCTCGGTGCTGCCCCGCTCGATCAAAAAGCGCTCAATGTCCTCAACCTGGAGGCCCTTGGCAAGCTGGGGAGTTCACAGGCCACCAAGATCGTCTTGCCGTTCGAGCTGACCAACCTGGTCAAGGGAACGGCGCAAGCGGTCGGAGGCGCTGCAGAATCGCCGATCCATGCCCCCAGCGACCTAGGCAAGCTGGAGAAGGTCATCGGCAAGATCAGTGACGTGCTCGGAGAGGTCCCCAATGCGGCCGAGATCTCTGCGGAGTTGGATCGGCTTGCAGAGGAGACCGGTAAGGAGGCCGAATCCGAGGCCGCCATGCAGGCACGCAAGGTGAAAGAAGCAGAATAGGGCCTACGCCCAGAACTCGATCTGGATCGCGAACGTCTGCTCCTGGACAAGACCGTCTTCGCCGGGGTACACTTGGTACCGCATGGGGTTCTGGACCCCATGGGAGACGTCGGTGGTGCCACCCGGGAGAAGGACCACATCCTCCACGTCCGTCCAGACCCCGTCCACCTGTT
>JBFKXH010000058.1:0-8107 GCA_041638175.1 Thermoplasmatota archaeon | reverse complement strand
GTCTACGATGCATCGGCCGACGACATCAGCAACCTGACACGTCTGCAGGACCAAGGAGCCAATGGCGGCGGATACCTGCTTGGAACGGGCGTACTGATCGACCTGGCAGGCAGCGATTTCTACGTCGGACAAAACGCCGGCAACAACGGCGGCGGATACAACCGGGGCACCGGAGCCCTCGTGGACCTAGGACAAGGCCACGACCGATTCCATGCGGGAAACCAAGGGACGAACGGTGGCGCATACGGTCTCATCGACCTGGATCGCTCGACCCTTTCGGGCCCAAGGCCGAAGTGGTTGCCCGCGGCGGTACCAGATGAGATTCCGGCCGCCGGAGTCCCCCTCTTCCCGGTGGAAGTGCCGCGCCCCCTGGAAAACGAGATCAAGCCCAGCCGGGGCCTCTTGTTCGATGAACTGGGCGATGCAGAACTGATCGCCGGGGATCTTGGGACAAACGGGGGCGGCTGGGATTTTTCGCACGGATTCGTCGTGGCAGGCCCCCTTACGACCACCTACCAAGCGGGCTCCAATGGAACCAACGGTGGAGGCGGCATCCACGCCAGCGGTGCGATCATCGACACGGGCGGCGACGACACCTACGAAGCCGGCTCACATGGCGCGAACGGCGGCGCGATCCAGAACGCCTACGGCATGATCTTGGACCTTGGCGGCAACGACCACTACACGGCGCACGACGGCGGCACCAACGGAGGCTCGTTGGCCGTCTCGATCTCCGCCCTGATCGACATGGCGGGCAACGACAACTACACCGCGGGCCAGACGGCCACCAACGGCGGAAGCTTCGGCGAAGACGACTGCCAAGGGAATCCCTTCGTCTCCCACTGCGTTCTGAGCACGCGCACGGGCGGCTCCGGGTTGCTCTTTGATGCCCTCGGACAAGACCACTACTACACACTCGAATGCATGGACGCCAACGGATGGGACCGATCTGCAGCCAAAGGAACCGTCGGGTGGCAGATCGATGCTCCGCAAGCGACCACCATCGAGACGTCATGCATGGCGTGACCCCCTCTTCCCCCTCTTCCCCCGGGGCCCGCCCAAGGATCCCTTCGAAGACCGGGTGGTGAACCCATGCACACCATGGCCGACACGGCCCACGTAGCGCAGCCCAGAAAGGGCCGCCCGCATGGCGACCCGGTTTGGCGACCGACCGGGAACCGGCGGTGGCCCTTCGGCCGCCACGAAGGGATCGTCCCTCGCGCCCAGGCGCGGGTCAAGCCCGCGAGCCGGACCAGCGCGGGTCAGAAACCATGCGAGCAAAGTGAGAAGTGGGCCCGCCCGGATTTGAACCGAAGTCTGTTGTCCCCCAGACAACAAGGATGCCAAGCTACCCTACGGGCCCGCAGGGGTAGGACGGCGCGACTTGACCCGGGTATATGTGCGCTTCGCACCAGAACGACCGTAATAGGAAGCCTCAAGGCTGGCAAAGTCTCCGGAGACGGGTATGGCCTGGGCTGAGCCGTGGCTCATCGGATTGGTCGCCAATGCTTTGGCGGCGACCGCGCTGATGTTCGCGGCCTGGCGGAACTTCCATGGCAGCCCGGATCCTCGGCATGGGACCGCTTTCTTCCTGTTGGCTCTTGGATTGTCCCATTGGCTCCACGCATTCCTGCTGGCAACTCCATGGATGTATTCGGACTCCGCCGGCGCCACGGCCCGGCTGTTGTTCTCCGATTGGCGCATCTATGCGACCGAGATGGTTGTGGGCGCGGGCGCAGTTGTCTACATTGTCCTGGATATGCAAGCAGCCAATCGCCACCGCTTGGAGGCGCTTCGTAAAGAACTGACCCTCCGGCAGGCCCACGCCATGGAGGTCCAGGACCGGATCGTCCAAGCCCTAGCCGTCGCCAAACTCTCTCTGGAGCGGCATGATGAACACATGGCCCGGGTCAAGGTCGAGGGTGCCCTTGAAGACAGCAAGCAGATGATCAGTCGTTGGCTGGGCGAGGCGCCCCTACCCACACAAAAAAGGGAGGCGATCCGTGAAGCACGTCGTGTTGATCGATGACACCGACGAATACCGGACCCTCTTGAAGGCCATCCTGGAAGGATCAGAGTTCAAGGTCGTCGGTGAAGCAGGCGACGGCGAGGCAGGCATCGAAGTGGTGCAGCAGAAGCGACCCGACATCGTCGTACTGGACCTGCGCATGCCTGTGCTGGACGGCTTCGGCGCCCTGCCGGCTCTCCAGGCGAGTGGCGCCAAAGTGTTGGTCTTGACCGGTTTCAAGACCGAGGCGGTCGAGAAGGAACTGATGAAGCTCGGCGCCCGCAGCGTCATGGAAAAAGGGGCGGAAGTCGACGAGCTGATCGAGGCGCTGGGCAGAATGTAGGATGCGCGGCCCTTTTGAGGGCCGGTCCCGTGGCGCGTCTCCATGGCCAAGGTGGACGTGGACCACGGCAGGTGTATCTACTGCGCAGGGTGCGTCGGCGTCTGTCCCGTCGACACGATCACGCTCAAGGGCGATACCCTGACGATCGACAGCGACCCGTGCATCAGTTGCGGCCTCTGTATCCAATTCTGCCCCGTGGGGGCGTTGGACCAAGGCGAGACCTACGGCCAAGCCCACGCGGCGCGCAAGGACCGCGTCATCTTGGTGTGACCATGAGCAAAGACAAGAGTGTCACCGACAAGCCCCTGGCTACGCTCCGGCCCGGCACCATCCCGCGCGCAGTGGACACGGAAGTGGACGTGCTGGTGGTCGGCTTGGGCCCTGGTGGCCTCATTGCGGCCCGGGATTTTGCCAAGCAAGGCTTCCAGGTCCTCGGAATCGACCGGAAACAGGACATCGGCAGCCCGAAGCGATGCGCAGAGGGGGTGTCCGATGAAGGCCTCGAATTCTGCGGCGTCGAGCCGGATCCGGCCTGGGCGTACGGGCGCATCGAAGGTGCCGCATTGTACGCACCCAGTGGTGAACGTGTGGTGCTCGAAGGCCCCGACACCTACGGTTGGGTGATCGAGCGCAAGATCTTTGAGAAACACCTGGCGCGGGATGCCATCCTGGCTGGCGCCAAGCTGATGCCCAAGACCCAATGCGTCGGCCTGCTGAAGGACGAATCGGGCTACGTGCGTGGCGTGCGCGCAGAATTCATGGGCAAAGAATTCGACATCCGCGCAAGACTCACCATCGGTGCCGATGGCATTGACTCGATGGTCGGAAAATGGTCCGGCCTCAAGACCCTCAATCGGGTGCGCGATTACCACTCGGGCTTCCAATACGAAATGGTCGGAGTGGAGGGCTTCGGCGAAGAGAAGTGGCTCCACCTTTACTTTGGCAACGACGTCGCTCCGAAGGGGTACGTCTGGATCTTCCCGAAAGGGGACCACGTGGCCAACGTGGGCATCGGCATCCTGGCCAAACATAGCAGCTGGGGCAATCGTGCCCAAGATTACTTGGACCGCTGGATCGAGAACAACCCGCAATACTTCCAGAATGCCAGTGTCACGGAGATCAATGGCAGCGGTATTCCCGTGAGCAGCCGCGTGCCTGAGCCCGTCGGCGATGGGGTCATGCTGGTCGGCGATGCTGCCCAATTGGTCAATCCGATCCACGGTGGCGGGATCATCATCGCCATGCGCGCGGCGATGATCGCGGCTCGGGTCGGCGCAGAGGCCCTTCGAAACGGCACCGTGGACAAGCAAAGCCTGATGCCTTACGTGGAGGAATATTGGACCAAGGACGAGGGAGCAGTCACGGAGAAACTGCTGCGCCTGCGGTATTTCTCGGAAAACCTCTCAGACAAGGATTTCGAGCGCCTTGCAAGCATCCTGGACGGGGACGTCGTCCTGGAACTCACGGAGGCCAAGTTCCCCACGTTCGTCAAACTGATGTTGCGGCATTTCCCGAAAATGGCTCCGCTGGTGCGCAAATACATGCTCGCCGTGCGGGATATGGAAGAGGCAAAGGCCAAGGCCGAATGGGACGAGGTCGATGAGATGCTCGCCGAGGCCGAGAAACAGATCGCATGAAGTACGGTGAGCTGTGGTCGGCCCGCTTGCGCCTGCTGCGGCCCGGCAACGCTTTGATGGCCGCGCTGGGCGTCCTGGCTGGCATGTACTTGGTCGACCCGTCCCCGTCTCAGGATTGGATCGCCGCTCCGGCCGCCGCGTTTTTGATCACCGCCTTCGGGAACGTCCTCAACGACGTCCGGGACGTCGAGTTGGACAAGATCGCGCACCCGGAGCGCCCCCTTGCATCCGGGGCGCTGGATGCCAACCAGGCGCGCTTGTTTGCGGGCTTGCTCTTGACGTTCGGCCTTTGGGAAGCGTATGTGGTGGGCACCCCGACCCTGCTGTTCGCCTTGGCCAACACGGGTCTGCTGCTTGCCTATGAATTCGGCCTAAAGAGTCGCGGCCTTCTTGGCAACATCGCGGTGGCGTCGCTGGTGGCCAGCACCTTCGCGTTCGGAGCCGTCGCCACGGGTGCGGGGCCCGCATCGTGGGGCCTCCTGTGGGCCCTCATCGCGACCGCCTGGCTGACCAACCTGGCGCGGGAGTTGCTCAAGGACGTGGAGGACCTGGCGGCGGACCACACCGCGCGCCGGACATTCCCCATGGCGGCCGGAGCCCCCATGACGCTGGTTGTGGCCTTCATTCTGGTGAATATCGCCGTGGTCCTGAGCGCTTGGGCGTGGTTCCAGGCGCCCGGTTGGTGGGGCCTGGCCCTGCTGGTCGCCGCGATCGCGTTCCAATTCGGTGCTGCGGCAGCCTGGGTGGACGTGCGTTTTTCGCAGCGGGCCCTGAAGGGGGCCATGCTCATGGCGCTGTTGGCATTCTTGCTGTCGTAAGGACAGGGTTCATCAGCACGGGGCCGGTGGCACGGTTGCATGCGGTTCAGCAGACGACCCAAGATCCAATGGGTCGAGGATTACATCTACCGGCATCTGCGCCATGGGCCGCTCCATTTCACCCTGTTGGACCCGGACAAACAGTCTCCGAAGGAGGCAGCCGACATGGCGGAAGCCGCCGCCGAGGCGGGCAGTCTCGCCATCATGATCGGCGGGTCCACGCCGGAGAAGGCCAAGGTCCTGGACCGCATGGCCAAGCAGGTCAAGAAGCGCAGCGGCCTGCCGATCATCCTTTTCCCTGGTGGCGCCAGCCAGGTCAGCCCGCACGCCGACGCCGTGTGGTGGATGAGTCTCCTGAACTCCAAGGAGCGCCGCTTCTTGATCGGCGAACAGGTGAAGGGTGCCCCCTGGGTGGCCAAACTGCGCATCGAGCCGATCCCCATGGGATACATCGTGGTCGCACCCGGCGGGACCGTCGGCAAGGTCGGAAAGGCGGAACTGGTGGCGCCCGACGACATCGAAACCGCCGTGGCCTACGCCTTGACCGCCCAGTACTTTGGCATGCGGTTCGTCTACCTGGAGGCCGGCAGCGGCGCGAAGAGACCGGTCCCGGTCAGCATGATCAAGGCGGTCAAGCGGGCGGTCGACATCCCGGTCATCGTGGGCGGCGGGATCCGTGATGCAGAGACCGCCCATGACGCCCTGCAAGCGGGGGCAGACATCATCGTCACGGGGACGCTCGTCGAGGGCGCCCTGGACGTCAAGCGCACGTTGACCAGCCTTCTGTTCGAAGTGCAGGAGAAACTGAAGCGACAGTTCAGGCGCCGTCTGGATCTGGGGGACCGTTATGCCGAAGGTTAGCGCGGTCGCTCACCCCATCCAGGGGCTGATCAAGTACCACGGCCTCAAAGATCCGGTCCGTCGCATTCCGTACCATGATTCCATCAGCGTGTGCACGGCGCCGCTGACCACCCACACCACGTTCGAGCCATGCGGCGAGGACCAGAATGTGGCCGTGATCGATGGCGAGACGGTCACGGGGCGGCCCCTGCAACGCATCGAAGCGGTCGTCGATGCCATCCGTGAGCATGCCTCCGATGAGCGTTGCTGGCGCATGGAAAGCCGCAACGACTTCCCACAGTTCGTCGGCCTTGGCTCCAGCAGCAGCGGATTCGCAGCCCTCGCGGTGGCCGCGGCCGGGGCGTACGGTTTCGATGCCCCGTTGGAGCGCATCAGCGAATTCGCAAGGATCGGCGCCGGTTCCGCGTGCCGCGCTGTCACCGGAGGTGTATCCGAATGGGTCAATGAGGGCGCCCGCTCGTTCAGCCGGTGCATCATGGATGCGGACGCGATCGATTGGCGGATCGTGGTGCCCGTGGTCGATCACTTGGAACCCACAGAAGGCGTCCACGAAGAAGTCACCACGAGTCCCCTGTTCGACGCCCGCGTCGCGTACGTCCCGGATGCATGCCAAGCCATGCACGCTGCCATCCAACAACGCAGCCTGGCGGCCATCGCCGCCTTGGCGGAGGCGGACACGATGAACCTGCACGCGGTGACCATGACAGGCCAGAACCTGCACTTGACGTGGCAGCCGACGACGGTGGCAGTGATGCGCAAGGTGCGCGCCCTGCGGCAAGCGGACGTACCCGTATGGTTCAGCATCGATACGGGGGCGACTGCCTATCTGAACACGGACAGCGCACACGAGGACGCCGTCGCAGAGGCGGTGGCATCCATCGACGGGGTCGTGGACGTGCTCCGGCTACAGCCGGGCGGTCCAGCGCGCCGCATCGATGACCACCTGTTCTAACGGCGGCGCCACAACAGGGCCAAGAAGAATCCGACCAGGAATACGGGGCCAAGCCCGGGGCTTTCCTTCTTCTTCTCCTTGACGAGCTCTTCGGGCTCGATGATCAGGCTCGCCGAGGCCGGCTCTTCATCCGGGAACGTGCCCGACGGATCCACTGCGACCAGCCGCACATAGTGCGTGACCCCGTCATCCACGTGGAACGTGAACGAATAGTGCCCCGGCTCTCCTTCCATCATGGGACCGTCGTAATCGGTGCGGATGTTGAGGTCCTCCGGGTGCGTGTGGGTGGCTTGTGCATGCACTTCCAGACCCGTGATCGGCTCGCCCATGAGGTGGTCCGTGATCTGGTAGGTGACGGTGATGTTGTCGCCGACCTTCCCGTGCACACCCTCGACGAGCTCTGGTGCGACCATTTCAAAGACCATGTACCGTGGGATGCTCGGCTGGGGCGTCATCGAAACACCGGCCGGGACGTCGAACCACAACAGCACATCTTGGTCCTCGGGTTCACCAGCCCGTGCCGGGTCGGGGTTGTCGTCGGCCGCCAGGGCCGTGCCTTCCGCGTGCGCCTGGGTGATGCTCTGGGTGGTGAAGAACGCCTTGTTGCCGGAGACCCACAATTCCACCACGCGGGCCTGGTGCGGCGTATCCACCACACTGCTCGTCTCGACGTTCCAGAACCCTGGGCTGACTCCGTCGGAGACCTTGGCCTGGATGCGATGCTTGTGGGTGTGCCCGCCGAACCAGGCGACCACATTGGGCCGGTCCGCCAGATCGGCCAGCAGTTCCTTTTCTGTGCGGTATCCGGCGGCAGAAAGCAGGTCCTGCAGGCTCTCACCGTTGGGGCCGCAGCAGCCGCCTTCGGTGTTCTCGCTGATCATCGAATTGATCGTGTGGTGGCTCATCAGGATCACAAGCTGGTCTTGGTTCGTGTCGATCTCGTTGAGCATCCAGGTGTATTGGGCCGGGTCGATCGCCCCTTCTGCGTACCCTCCGATGAGGTCGAAGCCCGCCTGGCCCTGGGGGTTGAAGGTCCCCTGGAAATTCTCGTTACTGGTGACGAAGTCGTCGTTGAGCGTGTCCAAGACGACGAAGTGCACACCTCGCCAATCGAAGGCGTAGTAGCCATCGTTGTCCACATCCTCGTCACAAAGACGGCCCCTGGCGAACCCGAATCCATGACCCCAATCGTCTAGGATGTCTCCCGCGGCGTCCTCCCCGCCGGGGCACGAATCTCCGGCACGGAAATGCATGGAAACGTAATCATCGTGCTCGATGAACTGGCGCCCCGCTCGATCCTTGGCGATCTCTTGGAACGACGGTTCGATGGGGACGTTGCCCTGGATGAGTCCGTCGTGGTTGCCGAAAGCGGAGAACCACGGCAGGCCAGGCGCCAGCGGCGTGTTGGCGCCCGCCAGTGCCTCCGGGAGGTGCGTGCAGGTGTCCTGGACATCATTGTCCTGGTCGGAAACGCCCTGCGACTGCCCG
>JBFKXH010000057.1:0-8120 GCA_041638175.1 Thermoplasmatota archaeon | reverse complement strand
GCGATCGCCACGAACGGCATGAAGAACTCTTCGCGGAACACCCGGTGGTCCTTGGGCAGTCCTGTGACGATGGTGGGCTCCACGTAGTGCCCGTCCATCTCCAGCACGTTGCCGCCATGCAGGATCTCGCCGCCGTCTGCCTTGACGTTCTCGACCACATCGCGAAACAGATCCAATTTTCGTGCCTCGATCACGGGGCCCATGAAGGTGTCCTTCTCGGCCGGGTGCCCGACCTTTGCCGCGGTCGTGAGCTTGACAAGGCGTTCCTTGAACTCGGCCGCCACGTCACGATGTACGTAGACACGACTGCAGGCGCTGCATTTCTGCCCGCTGAAGCCGAAAGCCGATTTGAACACCCCTTGGACCGCTTTGTCCAGGTCGGCGTTCTTCGTGATGAGGACCGCGTTCTTGCCGCCCATCTCCGCGATGAACGGTTTGGGGACGCCGTGGTCCAGGATCTTTTGCATCGCCATCATGCCGATGCGCTTGGACCCAGTGAAGACGAGCCCGTCGATGTCCGGGTTCTCCAGCAATTCAGCAGAGACTTCTTCGTCTTCTCCGGTGATGAAATGGCACAGTTCCGCCGGGATGCCCGCTTCCATGAAGGCCCAATGGACCATTTTGCCACTGAAGCATCCCTTCATGGAAGGCTTGATGATCGCAGCATTGCCTGTCAGCAAGGCCGCTGCCGCCATACCGAAGGTGATCGCGACCGGGAAGTTGAAGGGGCAGACCACGCCGAACACGCCGACAGGCTTGCGGAAGGAATGGCAGGTCTCGTTCGGGAACGGCTTGCCCATGAGCATCTCGTAGCCGTTGTGCTCCCGGTAGTTCATGGCATAGAAGTTGCCAAAATCGACGCCTTCGTCCACATCGATGCTGGCCTCGAAACGGGTCTTCCCGGTCTCCCAGGTCATGACTGCGCAGAAAGCGTAGAAGTGGTCCGTGATGAACTGGGCCGCCTTCTCGATCATCTCGGCGCGTTCCTGCCAGGGGCGGGCCGCCCAGGCCTTCTGATGGTTCTTGCTGATGGCGATGGCGTCGCGAACGTCCTGCTTTGTCCCCTTGGCCCAGTGGCCGATCACGCGTCCGTCGGCCGGGCTGGTGGTGGTGAAGGTTTCCCGCTCGATGGCCTTGCCGCCAATGTACAGGGGATGGGTGGCGCCCAGGTCGTCCTCGAACGCCTTGCAGGCTTCCTCAAAGAGACGGTCGAACTCGTCCATGGTACCGTTCTGGCTGTGGCGCCACCAGGTGTTCTTGTTCTCGAAACGATTGAGGCGTTCTTCGATGAGGCGCATGATCGCACCGTCTTCGCCGCGGACCACGGGGTCCATCGTCAGGGCCATGGCCGGCGCAAGCAGGACCGCTTGAAAGCTCCAACGTTCTCGCAGGAAAACCCAAGAAGGAGGAATGGCGGGGAACACGGGTGAAATGGCCTCGCCTCAACCTGCTGTTGTTCCTGCTGCGCGTGCAGGCGGCCTTCGGTGCGCTCCTGCTTGTCGGCATCGCGTTCCAAGGGGCATTCTTGATCGCGTTCCAGCAATTGCCAGGTGGACTTCTCGATGCGGCGGCGCCCCGCAACGGCGGCCACGGCCGTTCCATCGCCACGCATCTGGGGTACATGGCAAGCGTCGCGGCCCTGTTGCTCGTCCGTCGTGAACCCCGCATCACGTCCCTCGTCCATGCGGTCGGTTCGGTGGTCGCGTTCCCGTTCGGGACCGTCCTCGCCTTTGTCATTTGGCACCGGGGGCGGAATGCTGATTGGAACGACGCACGCGATCGAGCCAACAACATCCGGGGCCGAAACCGCTTGCTCATCGGGGCCATCTGGCTTGCGACCGCTGCGGCCTCCGGGGTGCTCAGCGCCATCGGGTACGTGGGCATCGTCGGCGCCAATGCCCTCGCAGGCCTGGCCGCGATCCTTGTCGCACTTGCGATCCAGGCGCTGGGGCTCTGGGCCGTTGCAGCGGCGGAGGAACGGACCAAATTGCAGACCTACGAGGCGCCGTTGCCCAACCTCCCGGACTATCGCGGTAACCCTTAACCCGCGGCTTCGATGGGCCCTGCATGAAGTCGATGGCAGAGAACATGAGCGTCTATGCCGCCTACCACCGGAACCCGGTCAACAAGGTCATCCATTTCGTGATGGTCCCGGCCATCGTGTGGACCTTGATGGTCTGGTTGGATAATGTGGCGCTCTTTGAGTACGGCGGTCTGCCGATCACGTTGGGCATGGTGATCGTGGGTGCGTTGCTGGTCTGGTACCTTCTCCTGGATTTTGCCATCGGCCTTGCTTCGACGGCGATCTTCACCTTGCTGATGGTCAGCGCCATCGAACTCAATGTCGCCGTGGGTGCGCGCAACGGTGCCATCATTGCGGGCGTCGTGTTCGTGGCAAGCTGGGTGTTCCAGTTCATCGGCCACGGGGTCTGGGAGAAGCGTAGGCCGGCGCTCGTCGACAACCTGTTCCAGGTACTCGTGGCGCCGAGCTTCTTGGTGGCGGAGGCGGCCTTCGGAATGGGTCTCAAGAAGGACCTGGAGAAAGAGGTCCAAGAGGGCATGAAGGCCCATCTGCCGTAGAATGACCCCCTCAGCGTTGAGCTTGAAATCATCTCCGTATCAGTCGGTCATCCTGGGATAACCTCATCATCGGGGGCAAGCGCAGCACGTCGGGGCCTCCTGATAACCACGGCAGGTCACGCTGGGGCGGAAAGAAGTGGTCGAAGGGACTCCATGGCGGCACCGAGGTCTGCTTCGGATACCAGGAACAGGTTGTCTTTGTGGCAGCTGAGCACTTCCACACTGTTGATCTGGCGCGCGGCGAGGACTGCGGCCACACGCACCAGCACGCCGGGGACCTCCTCCACGTCGCCCGGGGTGCGCACGTTGATCTGGGCAAGCCCGCGACGTACCCCCTGCACTTCTTCCGCGTCCATTTCTTGGCGAAGCACATCGACGTGCGCTTCGTCCACGATGATGGTCACCGCTTCACTGCCGTGTACGACGTGGGCCGTGCCTCCCTGGTCCCGGATTCCACGTAGGGCGTCTTCCAAGCGGCGGCCGATGCTCCAAGACCGGCGCGCTGTAAGGACCGCCATGCGGGTACGGACGTCCATTTGGGCCGTGGCCAGCAGTGCCTGTAGCCGCGACTCGTCGACCGCTTGGCGAGGCTTGGTGCGGCGACAAGCGGCTTGGATGGCAACGTAGGCATCGAGTCCGGTGTCCTCTTCGATGCGGCGGGCCAGGGCGCTCAGGTTGACGATCCCCAGGGCCAGCGCCTCCTGCACGGTGGGGTTCGCATCCAGGTATTCGCGGACGGTGCCGGCCACGCTCATAGCACGGCAATGTCGTATTTCAGACAAAAACGGTTGGTTTGGTAGCAATTGGGCCGCGCGCTTCAAGTAGGCCCCGCAGACCTTGGGTGGCATGGTACAACATATCGTCCTTGCATACAGTGGGGGGTTGGACACAAGCTACCTCGTGCATTGGCTCGGAAAACACCACGGCGCCAAAGTCACGGCTCTTCTCGTGGACCTTGGTCAGGATCTTGGGGACATCGAAGCCGCGGTCGCCCGGGCCAAAGCCAACGGCGCCGAAGATTGCCTGGTCGTCGATGCCAAAGACCAGTTCGTGCAAGGCCCTGTCACCGCGGCCATCCAAGGCAACCTCCTCTACCAGGGCAGCTATCCCCTGGCCACCGCACTGGGGCGCCCCATCATCGCACAGCGACTGGTCGAGGTGGCGCACAGTCTCGGCGCCGACGCTGTGGCCCATGGCTGCACCGGCAAAGGCAACGACCAGGTGCGGCTCGAGAGTGCCATCGCGGCCATGGACCCCAGCCTTGTCGTGCTGGCGCCGCAGCGCACCCATCCGTTCACCCGGGACGCGGTCTTGGCCTACGCAGCGCAGCATGACCTGGCGTTGCCGCCCATCAAGCAAAGCCCGTTCAGCGTGGACGAGAATCTCTGGGGCCGGAGCATGGAGGGAAACGAGATCGAAGACCTCCACAACCCTGCCCCGGCGGCCGCCTTCGCCTGGACGAAGGCGCCGTCCGAGGCGCCGGCCGGTGGCACCCAGATCGCGCTGACCTTCCAGCATGGCATCCCGGTGGCGCTTGATGGGGTCCAGATGCCCCTGGCGATGCTGATCAAGACCTTGAACCAGACCGCAGGCAGTCACGGCATCGGGCGCATCGACATGGTCGAAGACCGGCTCATCGGCATCAAGAGCCGAGAATTGTACGAAGCGCCCGCGGCAGCGGTCATCCTCACAGCCAAGAAAGCCCTCGAACAGGTATGCTTGACGAAAGAGGAACTGCGGCTCAAGCCCGGGCTTGAGCAAAAACTCGGCGAACTTTCCTACGACGCACAGTGGCAGGCTCCGGTCTGCGCGGCGATCCAGGCCGCGTTGAGCGTGATGCAACAGACGGTCCAAGGCACAATCGTCCTGCAGGCACGGCAAGGTTGTCTGACCGTCCTCTCTCGAGACGCCCCGGCCGGCCTGTATGATCAAGGCCTTGCGACGTACGACACCGGCGACCTCTTTGATCACCAACAAGCGACCGGCTTCATCCATATCTGGAGCCTTCCGATGAAGGCAGCGGCCAAGCGCCAGGAAGTGGTCGTATGAAACCGGTCTGGAGTGTGCGGACCGGCAGCACGCAAAGCGGCCTGCTCCAATCGCTGGCCGATTCGACCCCAGAAGACGCCCATTTCTTACCCTTCGACATCCAAGGATCGATCGCCCACGTCTGGGGCCTCCACAAGGCTGGACTCCTGCATGACGAGGAGGCCGCCCAGTTGATCAAGGCCCTGCAGGCCGTGCCGGAGGACCTCCACCTCGATCCATCCCTCGAAGATGTCCACATGAACCTGGAGGCCTACCTCCACAAGGCGGTCGGTCCCTTGGCCAAGAAGATCCACACAGGCCGCAGCCGCAACGATCAGGTCGCCACGTGCATCAATCTCTATGCCCGGACGGGCCTGCACACGATCGGCAACCGCGTCGTGGCCCTGATGGAGACACTGCAAGCACAGATCGAGGCCAACCAAAAGACGGCCTGGGTCGCCAAGACCCATGGCAAGCCAGCCCAACCGGCCACCATTGCGTTCCTGTTGCATGCGCATCTGAGTCGGTGGGTCGCCTTCAGCCAAGATCTTGAGCACGTTGCGAAACAATGCAACCAGAGCGCCCTCGGCTCGGGCGCCATCGCCGGCAGCACCCTGCCCCTGGATCCAGCGTTCACGGCGGGTCTGCTGGGCATGAAGCCCCCGACGAATGCGATGGCTGCCACCGGGACGAGGGACACGATCACCAAAGTGACCCAGCTGACGGCATTCGGCGGCGCCCTCATCGCCGACCTTGCGCAAGACCTCCTGCAGATCCCCGAAGCGATCGCCAGCCAGCACACCACGGGAAGCAGCCTGATGCCCCACAAGCGGAATCCGGATGCACTGGAGTTGCTGCGCGGCCATGGTAAAGCGCTCTTTGGCGCTGCCGCGACGGTTCACGGGGTCACGGCGGGTATGGGCCTTGGCTACGATCGCGACCTGCAGGTCACGAAGGTTCCGTTGCTGACGCTTGAGACATTGGCCGACCTCGTAACCCTGATGGAAGAAGTGGTCCGATGTGCCACGTTCACCTCCGCCGATCTGGGCGATCCGGGATTGCTTGCCACCGACCTCGCCGAAGCGCTCGTGAAGGAAGGCATGCCGTTTCGTGATGCCTACGCCGCCGTCGCCCAGGTCTACGGCCTGGTCGAAGACGGGGTTCCGTTCGAGGAGGCGGTCAAGAGCCTCCCATTCGAGCTCGTCTCCTTGTGCGCCGACCCGATGGTCCGGACGACCCTGGGTGCGCCGGGTGCGCTGCCGGATCTGAGCTCGGGGATCCTTGAAGCCAAACGGTCCACGGCGGCACTGGCCGCCTTCATCGGGCAAGCGGAATCGTTGGAGGTCCCGTGATCGTCGCCGGCATGCAAGACATCGAACTGCAGACGGTTCTTGACGATGCCATCGCCCTGAAGGCCCACTGCCGCCAGGCGCCGCCCCCTCAAGTGCTGGTTGGCAAATCGGTCCTCTTGGTCTTCGAAAAGAACAGCACACGGACCAGGGTCAGTTTCGAGTTGGGCCTGAGCAAGCTTGGCGCCTCCGTCGGGGTCCTTGATGCGGCCAGTAGCCAGCTCGCGCGCGGCGAGTCCGCGCAGGACACAGGCGCCGTCTTGGGGCGATACGCAGACCTGATCGTGCACCGGGCCAAGGACCACGCCACCATGCTCGAGATGGCCACCCACGCCAACGTGCCGTACATCAATGCGTTGACCGACGTGGAGCATCCCTGCCAAGTGTTGGCCGACCTGATGACCCTGCAGGAGCAATGGGGCACGCTCGCAGGTCACACCATGGCGTACGTCGGCGACGGCAACAACATGTGCCACTCGTACTTGCTGGGCGCGGCCCTTGCAGGCATCGACCTGCACGTGGCGACGCCCCCCGGGTTCGACCCGGATCCGGCCATCGTCCAAGCCGCCCGGCAGATCCACGAGGGGATCACCGTCGGTCATGATCCGAAGGTCGCGGTCAAGGATGCGCATGCGGTGGCCACCGATACCTGGATCAACATGGGCGACGAAGACGAGACCGCTCTTCGTTTGGAGGCGTTCGCCGGCTTCACGGTCGACGAAGACATGATGGCGCTTGCAGCACCCGACGCGCTTTTTCTTCATTGCCTGCCGGGTCATTGGGGGCATGAAGCGACCGACGCGGTCGCCCACGGCCCCCAGAGTGTCATCTACGAAGAGGCAGAGAACCGTATGTGGGTGCAGATGGCGCTGGCAGCGCGACTCCTGGCGGTGCCCCTGCCCGTGGAGGCGCTTGCATGAAAGCCCCCGTCGGAGCGGCCGCCGCATGAGCGAAGTCGCTGTGCACGGCGCGCGGGGATACCTGGGCCAACAATTGATGCGACTGCTCGATCAGCATCCGAGCGTCGACCGATTGATCCCGGTCAGTCGAAGCACCACCGGGTCGTATGGGGCGGCGGTCCCATCCCTGCGGCCCTTGCAGCATGGCTTCGGCCCGGGCGATACGGCCGACGTGTGGTTCCTGGCCGTCCCGGATGCAGAGGCCGAAGCGTTGGCGCAGCAAGCCGATGAGGTGGGCGCGACGGTCATCGACCTGAGCCGAGCCCACCGCCTGGATGCCGCTTGGCACTACGGCGTCCCAGGGATCCGCGACGTGCCGCTTGGCGCGCGCCACATCGCCAACCCGGGCTGTTATCCGACGGCCTTCGCCTATTGCTACCAGGCCATGGGTGCACTTTCGGCCGCCAGCCCGCTCATCGTCGACGGCAAGAGCGGGGTCAGCGGTGCCGGGGTGAGTCCACGGCCCGATCTGCACTTTCCTGAAATGAACGAGGCCACACGGGCCTACAAGGTGCTGGACCACGACCATGAAGCCGAGATGGCGGCCTTTGCCGCGGGGCCCGTGAAATTCACACCCCATCTTGTCCCGCAGACGCGAGGTCTCTTGGTCACGGTCTACGCACTCGGACCCACGGGCGCCCCGGGCACCGCGTCCTTGCCCTCCGTGTGGGTGGACGAACCCGACACGGGGGCCGTGCGAGGTACTGCCCGCATCGAGGTGAGCGTCACGGATGCACCACAACAAGATGTGCGCATCGGGCGGTGTGCCATCGACAATCTATTGGCAGGTGGCGCTGCCACCGCCATCCGCAACTGGAACCAAGCGGCCGGTCGGTCATCGGAGGTGGGCATCTGCCCTACTTGACCCATCCGCGGGGTCTGCTCGCGGTGCCGGGGTATCGAGCCAGCGGCCTGCACTGCGGTCTCAAGAAAGAGCGACCCGACCTGGCGATCATCGAGAGCACCAGGCCCGCCCGCGTTGCAGCGTTGTTCACGCAGAACCCGTTTGCCGCCGCACCGGTCCACGTGAGTCGGCAACACGCCGCCAACGGGGAAGCACAGGCGATCGTCATCAACGCGGGCAACGCCAATGCGTGCACCGGGCGCCAAGGGTTGCGTGACGCGCTGGCCATGGTGGATGCGACCGCTGAGGCGCTGGGGATCGCCAAAGAACAGGTGCTCGTGGCGAGCACCGGGATCATCG
>JBFKXH010000056.1:0-8127 GCA_041638175.1 Thermoplasmatota archaeon | reverse complement strand
CGGACGCCAGCGGTGCCGATGCCGACCACGTTGAATGCACGGTCAGTTGGTGCGAGAACGGTGTAGTCGAACCGAACCCATGCGAAGTCTGGATCGCGAGTTGCGTCCTGCCCGAAGTAGGGATTCTCATCGAAGTATCGGACGACCCGAGCGGTCCCTTCCACGTTTGCGCGGATCCAAATGATCCGCCGCAAGGCGAGATTGGTTGTGGTTGGCTTGAGGTACTGGCACTTCCGACTGACAAGCAGATTCCCTGTCGGGAGGATCGGTGGGCGGTCGATACTTGGATTGACAAGCCGCTTCGAGATATTCAAGCGACCATCGCGGGAACTGCAGTGCCGTGCCCCGCAGAAGGCTGGCACACTGTGGAGGTCGGTCTTTTTGGGACCAGAGGAATCGCCAATGGAGTCATTAGCTCGGGCCTACAGGTAGGAGGTCCCTGCGGGGATTTCGCTCGCGCCGAATGTCTCGGCGATTTGAACACCGTCACGGAAATCAGGCTCGCACCCGGTACGTTTGAATCGGGCGTCTTCTTTTGGGTGGTGGAGCGGGGACCTTTGGTGGAAATCTATGTAAAATTCTTGGGCTCGAATCCGCTGCTTTTCGGAACATGCGACATTGGAGCCATTGATGGCGGCGTCTTCTGGTCTGAGGGATGGGACTCGACTTCGCCCGTTTTCACGCCGCACGATGGCACTGGTATGAATTTGCGAGTGAACGGTGGCGCCACGCCTCTCAAGGCGGATGTTAGGTGGTCGTGCTCACGGTTAGCGGCATCTTCTGCTGCCCACGGATATGACGATCCGTGGGTCTATGATTCGGCGTTCGGAACCGGATGGTGGCTAACCACCCTGCACCAGGGAATGGGGGTCTTCGAAAATGATTGCACATAGTATCGCTCGCCTGGCCTTGTGGCTGATCGCCGTGGCTCTGATGGCAGGTTGCATAGGGGCAGAAGAGGCCGAGGAATGGCCTGCAGAGATAGGCATGGATTGTCCGCCACACGATCGTGACTACCGCGTTGATGATGGGCGCGCCGAGAGGGTGGCCGTTCGGTTCCACTCCGCTGCCGTGGAAATGTCCCCCAATGCTACGCTAGCCTTTCGCCTGCCAGTAGAGGCATGCCCGGCGAAGGACGGACTCACCCTGCAAGTTTCGTGCGTGTCGGAAGACGTGTCCATTGTGGTGGCCTGTGGGCCGGCCCGGTTTGACCCCAAGGCGCGCAACGGTTCTGTCGACGTTTTCCTCGAAACGAACGCGATGCTGCCGATTGGGCACTACCGCGTGGAGCTGGTTACTAATGTCGAGCCGGTGATCCGCGGCATCGTCTACGTCATGGTCGGGGTCACATGTAACCCATCACTGAAGCCGTACCCTAACGATCCTCGCACACCGTGCCCGGATGTATTCATCGAGGGAGAACACCTAACGATGGCTTCCAATGAACGACGGATTGTCGAGATCGAGGTCCGTGATACGGCCCCATCCGAAGCCCGGGAGCTGATTCTGGCCTGTGAACCAAGGGCCGACGTCAACCTGACCATCGAGTGCCCGGATTCCATCATGATGGCCGCCGGACAGGATGTTGCAACGTTTCAGGCAATCATCGGCACGGGCAACATCGACCCTGGACGGAGCTGGACCTCTTTCAGGATCCACGAACGGACGGGTCATTTTCAACTGGTTGTAAACATCGAGTAACGGTGGCCAACGCGCGGCCCCGTCGGAAACGCTTGCGTAGCTCTCCGGCACATTCAAACGGCACGCGACAGGCTCCGTGCCCGAACGCCGCCGACCATTGGTGGGGGTGGGGCGTTTTCGAGGACAATTGGCATGGGCCCAGACCCCTAGGACTCGGCCTTTGCGATCTCTCGATGTTCCCGCCAGAAATCGATGAGGCCCAGTGTGGCGATGATCAACACGGTGCCTCCGGCGACGTAGTAGCCGATGCGCTGGTCGACGGCGTTGACGAGGGCAAAGAGTTGGTCGAAGAACAGCACCCAGGCGCCGGCGACGAGAATGGTGGTCACCATCACGGGGCCAAGCAGGTTGCGGGTCCGGATGCCGCAGATCCGACCCAAAATGAGGGCCACGAACGGGCCATTGACGAGAAACGGCACCAGCATGAACAGGCTGACCCCGAGGGGGCCCCATTTGTGCACGTACGCCTGGTGCTCCGAGGCCTTCGCTTCGATGCGTCGTAGGCGTCGCATCAGGTAGACATCGCTGTCGTGGTAGCGGTGGATCAAGTACAGGAACAGGGGGTAGCCCAGAAACGCCGTCCCGAAGTCCTGCAGGAAGCTCACTTGCCACATCAGCAACGGGTGGGCGCCTGCCTGCAAGCCTACCGGGATGCCGCCTTCGCGGCCGGTCAGCAATTCGGCGACCAGTCCGGCGACCATGCCCCGCGCTTGGTCTCGGGCCAGGAAGGCGAGCACCAAGAATTCGGCAGCCAGGAACACCCAGATGGCCGCGCCTGCGATGAACAGACGCATTTCCTTGTAGGCAGGGTTCGGCTTGGGGGCGGGTTCGATCTCCGGCTCCATCAATGGTCCACGGTCGGGTCCTTGCTACCGACCTGCGGGTCGAGGTAGTCCTGCTCCCAGACCTTGAGGATCGAGATGGTCACACCGACGATGAGCGGTCCCAGGAACAGGCCGATGAAGCCGAAGGCGGCGATGCCGCCCAGGACGCCGATCAGCACGAAGATGGGGTGGATGTCCGCTCGGTTGCCGATCAACTTGGGTCGGATGAAATTGTCCACTTGGCTGACCACCACGACGCCCCAGATGATCAGGAAGATGCCTTGCCAGACGTCTCCCGTGATCAACAAGAACGCGGCGGCAGGCATCCAGACGAGGAAGGCACCGACGACGGGTAGCAGGCTGAGGATCGCCATGACGGCGGCCCAGATGATGGCCCCAGGAAGACCGGCGATCAAGAATCCGACGCCGCCCAGGGCACCTTGGATCAAGCTGGTCAGGATCTGCCCGACGAACACGGCCTTGAGGCCGTTCTGGGCTTCTCCGAGGATGAAGGTCACTTGTTTCGCCGGCAACGGCAACGCTCGTTGGAGGTAGGCGACCAAGCGGTGGCCGTCCACCAAGACATAGTACACGACGAAGAGGATGATCGTCAAGGCGATGAAGAAGGTCGGTGCCGCACGCAGCAGGTCGGTGCCGATGACCTTCAGTTGTTCGACCATCTGGTCTTGCGCTTTTTCAAGTTGCAGAAGGACCGTCTCGTTGCGCTCTTCGGTGGTGTTCTGGGGGTACGCCCAGGCCAGCATCTTTTGCGTGGTGGTCTGGTTGAGTCCGTCTTGCACCAGGTCCTCCATGGTGCCGTCTTGGATGGAATCGGAGAGTTCCCGGGCATCGTTGGCCATGGCAAAACCAAGCGCCACCAGTGGCCCGACCAGGATGATGAGCAGGGTCACCATGGTCATCACGGCGGACAGACGATTTGGCAGGATCTTCTCCCAGAACCGGTCGATGGGGAGCGCCAGGACCGCGACGAAGACGCCGGTGACCATGAAGATCATGAACGGCTTGAAGACGGTCCAGATGAGGAAGAACATCAGGACCATCACCGTCAGGAAGAAGATGTGGCTTTGCTGGGGAAGCAAACGGCGGAAGGTCAGGCGCTCCGACACACCCTACCATCGGGGGGCCGGGAAAAAAGGCGCGGCTTGTCGAGGCGCATCCGGTGATTGGCCAAGCGCCGGCTACGACTGTGCGTGCTGTTCGCAGATGGAAAGGAAATTGCGGAACATCTGGGCGCCGTATTGGGTGTGCTCCACTTCGGGGTGGAACTGCATGCCGTACAAGGGGCGATCATTGTGTCGCATCACTTGCACGGGGCAGGTCTCGCTGTGCGATAGCACGGTGAAGTCGTCGGGGACGCGTGAGACCTCATCATGGTGGCTTGCCCACACGATGGATCGTTCGGGTACGTCCTTGAGGATGGGGTCTTCCTTGGTGATGATCATCTCCACGGCGCCGAATTCCGGCGGGTTGCCGGGGGCGGCTTCGCCTCCGAAATGGCGGGCCGTGAATTGGAGCCCTGCACAGATGCCGAGGATCGGGATGTCGAGACGATCCAGGTAATCGCCGCAAGCGCCGAGTTCGCCGTCGACGCCCACCCGGGGGGCACCTCCTGACAGGAGCAGGCCATCGAGTTGGGCGGCTTCCAGTTCCTCGACGGGGGTCTTGTTGTCCACCATCTGGGTCTCCGCCTTCAGGTAGCGCAGGACCCGCCATTCTCGATGCGTCCATTGTCCGCCGTTGTCGACGACCCAGACCTTCACATGCGGCGCACATCCCCCCCACTCAAAACGATGGTGTTGCCAAACGCTTATCGACCGGAGGTGGCACTCCCGACGAGTGCGAGGGCTTTGGCTGATCCTCATCATTGTCCCGCTCGCCGGGTGCCTTGACCAGGCTCCGTTGGCCCCTGTGCCGGAGCCGACGAGCGAAGGCCCGCATGTCCCCCCGTTCCAACCTCTCAACAGCACGGGTTGCCAGAGCATGACGACGTTCTTCCTGGAGCCGATCAGCGTCGCTGCCAAGTGGTTACCGCCAGGTTTCTTTGCCCGTGACCTGAGCGATTTCTTGGCGTTCAACTACGCGGTCTCGAACCGTGTCCCGGTCTTCATGGCCGTCGTGCACTGCGAAGACGCTGACCCTGGCGGGCCGCTCACCTTGGCCTTCGCGGGGTTCTATGTCCATCCCCCGACGATCGCGCCGGCGGATATCCCGGCCGGGGCCAACTTCAACAGTTCCATGGCGCACGACTTCTACGTCCTGCAATACTGGACGCCACAACTGGAACGTCTGGATGCGTTGGCGCAATTGCATTGGCCGGTGGACGAATCGGCGGCGGCGGTCGCCATTGATCTTCCTGCGGGCGCCCCGGCGCCCTTGGTCCTGCCTAGCCCAGGCCCCTCCAGGGTCCAAGTGGCGACGAGCGAGGCCCAGGTCGGACAGCAGTTCTCCAGCGAGACCGCTGCAGCGTTCCCGCAACGCTTCCAGCAGCCGCCTCTGCTGCGTTTCTGGCATCAAGGAGAATACGGATTGGGTTGGATGCAGTACCAGCTCTACGAGGACACCTTCTCCGCCGGAGCGGTGTTGGATTGTTCGATCAAACCGGATTCTCTGCTGTACCAGATCACGGAACGGGAGCCCATCGCCCAGGGCCGCGGCGCGTGCTTGACCGTTGACAGTTTCACCCTCGTGATGCCCGACCACCGTCTGGTGGGGGGCCTGTGGCACCTGCCCGGGGTCGAGCCACAATGAGGCGCTGGGGGGTCCTTCTGGCCATTGTGCTCTTGCCGGTGGCGCATGGGGCGCCTGTATTGACGGCCGGAACCTTGCAGGCGGTCCATGTGGTCGACCTGTCCGGGGCCGAGATCGTGGAGATCGGTCCGACGGATGCGCCACCCGGTCGTTGTTTTTCAAACGAGGTCGATGAAGTGGACGAACCCCCTGGCATGGACTGGGGTCCACTGATCCAGATCGACCCGGGGGGAACATCCTTTTCGTTTGCAGAACAAGGAGACGAGAACGGATGCGCGGAACTGAACGTCGGGGTGCAGGTGCCTGAGGGAAGTGAGCGCGTCACCGTCCGCTTCACGGCGAACCGGTTCATCGAGGGTGGGCCCGCGGCCATATCCCCAGGATTCGTGCAAGAGGTCTGGGGTTGGCCGGGCCTGGAGCGCCCCACCGGCGACCCCGAGATGCGTGCCCCGATCTATGCGGTGGATGAGCCACCAAAAGGGTTCCAGGTGCATGAACGAACCATGGATCTGCCGGGCAAGGTGAAGGAGGTCACGCTGGCTTGGTACTTCGAGGATGCGACGGGCCCGGCAGGCCAGTTCGGGTTTCCGGTGCCCCAGCATGGGCCGAGCATGGGCAGTCAGGTCAAGGACATCCTGGTCACCTACCACCTGCCCTTGCACGGGCTGCGTGTCCAAGAGAAAACGCTGGGCTTCGAAGCAGGCCAGCGACAGGTCGAGACCGTGGTCCAGGTGGACATTCCGCCGCTTCCCTCGCCGGGGGCGACGTACACGGCGTCCTTCCAGATCTCCAATGAATACGGTGTCTACGGGGTCGTGACGCCTGGCGGCGAGCGACTTCCCAACGATCAGTTGTTGGTCGCCGAACGGGAGGGGCGGCTCACCTTCACCCTGCCGCCGGAGGTCATCGAGGCCAACGGCGCAGGCACGTACAAGGTCTATTTTCACTCGTCCCAGACCGTGGTGCTATCGGCCGCCACGTTCCCGTTGCTTGGCGCGGCGATCATCCTGCCCCTTGCATCGGGCGTGTTCGCACAGCGCGGGGTCTCCGTGGCGCACCGGGCGACCGGTCGGCGGTTCGACTGGCTCATGGCATGGTCCATCATCCTATGGATGGTGCTGGCGTCCGTCGTGGCCGCAGTGATCGGTGCCGGCCTTTGGACGGCGATGATGAGCGTCCCCATGGAACCCCGTGCCCAGGCGCCGTACTATGTCATGGCCGGGGTCACCGGCCTGTTCCTGGCGCTCGGCCTGTTCGGTCGCCGCCTGCACGCGGTGGCCATGGAGGAACGGTTCGACGAAGTGGAGAACGTGCGCAAGGAACTCGAGCGCTCCAACCGCGACCTTGAACAATTCGCGTTCGTCGCAAGCCATGACCTGAAGGAGCCCCTCCGCATGGTCGCCAGCTACACAGATCTCCTGCAACGGCGGTTCGCGCAGGAGCTCCCGGAGACGGCGAAGGAGTACGTGTCGTTCGCGGCCCAAGGGGCGACCCGCATGGGGCGGATGGTCGACGACCTGTTGGTCTATGCAAGGATCCACGAACAGGGCGTCGGTCGGGGCGACGTGAATTTGGAGGTCATCATGGACTTGACGCGGCGCCAGCTGCATTCGTTGATCGAGGAGAATCGAGCGCGTGTCACGAACGGCGCCTTGCCGGTCGTGCAAGGCAACCGGACCCAGCTGTTACAATTGGTGCAGAACCTGGTCCAGAATGCGATCAAGTTCTCCATGCCGGGGGTCGCACCACGCGTCCATGTCGGCGCGGAGAGGCTGCCAGACGCCTGGCGGATCTTTGTCAAGGACAATGGGATCGGCGTCGACCCAAAACACCAGACGCGCATCTTCCAGATCTTCCAGCGCGTGGAACGGCGCGCCGACGATGAAGGCAATGGGATCGGTCTGGCCCTGTGCCAGCGCATCGTCGAATCCCACGGGGGGACCATCGGAGTCGATTCCGAACCAGGCGGTGGAGCAACCTTCTTCTTTACCTTGCCCCATCAAGGAGATGCCTGAATGCGTGTACTGCTGCTTGAGGACAATCCAGCCGATGCCCGGCTCATGTTCGAAGCGTTCGACGAGATCGGGATCAAGGCAGACCTGGACCATGTCCCGTCCGTGCAGGAAGCGAAGGAATACGTGGACCGGTGCATCGCCGATGCATCGAAGGAGATTCCGTCCGTCGCCATCTTGGACATCAGGCTGCCTGCAGGGAGTGGGATCGACGTCTTGCGACACATCCGTGCCCATCGGGCACTGGCTGAGATGCCGGTGTTGATGCTGACCACTTCAGACCGCAGTGACGACATCGCCGAGGCCAAACGGGCAGGGGCGACCACGTACTACATCAAGCCGCCAGACCTGGCGGGCTTCCTTGACCTGGTGCGTGAATTGGAGGCGTTCTGGTTGGAACGGCCTGGCGCCCTCAGCGGTTAAGAACACGGACCTGTATCTCGCCGCATGCGTGCTCGGTTGCTTCTCATTGAAGACAACCCGGGTGACGCGCGCCTCATCCAGGAGATGATGGCCTTGGACGAGGAACTCACCTGGGTCGAGACATTAGACGATGGCGTCAAAGCAGCCAAGGAAGGCAATTTCGACGCCATCCTGCTCGACCTCACGTTGCCGGATTCTCAGGGCATCGAATCGGTCTCCACATTGCACCTCTTCGAGTCCGAGACTCCGATCGTCGTGCTGACAGGCATGGACGAGGCTGCAGCCATGGATGCCATCGCGGCAGGGGCGCACGATTACCTAGTCAAGGGAGAGACCGATGCTCGTGCACTCCAGAAAGCGATCATGTTCGCGACGCAGCGGCTCGAGGTGCAGCGGCG
>JBFKXH010000055.1:0-8151 GCA_041638175.1 Thermoplasmatota archaeon | reverse complement strand
TGGCGTTGACCTCAATGATCTTCGGGCCGCGCTTGGATTCCAAGTAATCGACGCCCGCCACGTGCAAGCCGACGGCTTGAGCCGCTTCGATGACGGTCTCTTGATCGTGCTGGCTCAATTGGACACTGCGCCCCATGCCGCCGCGGTGGATGTTGCTGCGGAATTCTCCCAGGGGGGCTTCTCGGCGCATGGCCGCGATGACCTCCCCGCCGACCACGAACGCGCGCACGTCCTTGCCCTTGGATTCCTTGATGAACTCCTGCAGAAGGACACTGTGGCCAAGGCTCCAGAACGCCTGCAACATGGATTCCAGGGCGCTGCGGCTTTCGGCCAGCATGACGCCGATGCCTTGGGTCCCCTGCAGCAACTTGACGACGCATGGAATCCCGCCGACCTGCTCGATGGCGGCGTCCAGGTCATTGACGTTCTGGATGAAAGCGGTCTTGGGCATATCGACCCTGCTGCGACTGAGCACCTGTAGGCTGCGCAGCTTGTCGCGTGCGCGGATGATGCCGACGCTTGGGTTGATGACCGGAACACCCATGGCCTCGAATTGGCGAACGACCGTGACGCCGGGCCCGGTGACGCTGGTGCCGATGCGGGGCACGATCACGTCGGGCCAATCCGGGTCGATGGGCAATCCACGGTGGCGCAGTTGGGGATGCTGCGCATGGAGGATGATGTTGGTCTTCAGCACATCAAGCGTCGCGAACTCGTGCCCGTGTTCGCGGCATGCCGCCTTGAAGCGCTGCATGGAATAGAGCCGGGGGTTGCGCGTCAGGAAGAGCAGGCGCACGGCTGTCGATTCTCGGGGCCCACTTAAACACGCATTGGTCAGTTGTTTGAAGCCTAGTGGCGCCACGCTTCGGGGGTGAACACGACCAGCGCCGTGAAGACCTCCAATCGACCGATCCACATCTCCATGGCCAGCAGCAATTTGCTGGGCGAGGTCAGGGCAGCGTAGTTCTGGGTCGGACCGACCACGCCAAGGCCCGGGCCCATGTTGCTGAGCGCCGAGATACTGGCACTGGCCGCATCAATGGGCGATCCGAACGCCGGATCCATGAACATCAACGCAAGGGCGCCGAACAACCAGATGCCGATGAACGCACCGAAGAAAGCGACCGTGGCGAGCAAGGTCCGGGATTTGATCTCCCTGCCCCCCAATCGGATCGGGACCACCGCCTTGGGGTGCAGGATGCGAACGATCTCACGTCGGATCAATTTGAAGATCAGGAGGATGCGGATGTGCTTCATGCCGCCCCCCGTGCTGCCTGCCGTGGCACCGGTGATCATCAACAGCAACAGAAGCATCTTCAGCAACGCCGGCCATTGGTCGAAGTCGGCGGTCCCGAAGCCGGTGCTGGTGATCAGGCTGGCGGAAGTGAAGGACGCATCGCGCAGGGCTTGGCCAACGGCGACACCGGCACGCCACAGGATGCCGGTCATCAGCAGGGCCATCAAGGCGAACGTGCCCATGAAAAAGCGCCATTCGGGGTCTTTCCAAAGGGGGCGCGCCTGGCCCCGCAACAAGTGGTAGTGGAGCGTGTAGTTTGTGCCACTGACCAGCATGAACGCGATGATGATCGCCTCCAGGACCCAGTCATCGAAGAACGCGATGCTCGCGGTGTGGTTGCTGAAGCCTCCCGTCGAGATGGTCGTGAAGGTATGCAACAAAGCCTCGTAGAAGGTCTGATGGAGACCCATTCCATGGCGCAGCATCACCACGAAAAGGAGCGCGAAAAGGATCGCTGCCATGGCCAGGTAGACGCCCCATAGGATGCGGGCGGTCTGGGCAAGGCGGGGGGCGATGCGGCTGACGCTCGGGCCCGGTGCCTCCGCTTGGATCATCTGGAGCCCACCTTGGGTGAGCTTGGAGATCACAGCGACCGAGAGGACGATGATTCCCATGCCCCCGATGAACTGCAGGAAGGCCCGCCACATCAGGATGGAAGGATCGATGTCTTCCAGCACGGGGATGACCGTGGCGCCGGTCGTGGTGATGCCGCTCATGGTCTCGAAGAACGCATCCACCGGCGATCGAAGGACCCGGTCCATCAAGAACGGGATCATGCCGACCAAACACAGGATGATCCAACCTACACCCACGGTGAGGTATGCATCGGAATCCCGCGAAGGAAGCTCTGCCCGCTCGGCGCGCCGCATGGCCGTCCCAAGGAGCCAGGTGAACGCGAAGCATCCCGCGAACACAAGAGTCGCCCTGGGCAAGGCCAAGCCGATGCGGTGCATCTCATACGGGTCATAGACCAACGAGATGCCGAGCGGCAACAGGAAGGCGTAGCTGAACAGCCGTGTGATGGCGCCCACGGCGCCGGTCACGCGTAGGATACGTGTCACGGCATCTTCGACGGTTTTCTACGTCCTTATCACTGTTGTGTTGTGCCAAAAGGGCTACGTGACGCCGACCCGGAGCAAGATCTTACCGTCCTTGAAGATGCGAACGACGCCTGATTCGGAGCACGTGATGGCAATGGCCTTGGTGTCGGTCGTCACGGCGGCAGCCGCCAAGTGGCGACCGCCCAATCCGCTTGGCAGGTCGGTCGGGTCGCGCACATCGATGTAGCGGCCCGCCGCCTCGGCGACACCGTCCCCGCGCACCACGATCCCCCCGTCGATCTGGCAGAATTCCTTGAACGTCTCATGGGTGCGGGGGTCGAGCACATTGCGATCCTGGGGCGGGTGGCCTTCGAACGGATTGAGCACGACCTGGCGGCTTCGCTTCAACACCCGATCCGCATCACCGACCACGAAGAGGGCCCCGATGGGGGTCTTTTCTCGACCTTCCCGCGCAAGATCCCGGGCGATCTGCAGGACCGCTTCGACCACGTGCAGGTCGGCCCGGTATTCCAGGTCCTTGCGCAATTTGGCCACGGATTCGTCTTCGGCCATGTCCATGGCCATGAAGGCGTGTCCTTCGCCCTCGCCCAATTGGATGACGAAGAGGCGGTCTTTGCTACTGATGCGCCCTTCCACGTAGGCGGTCAGGATGACATCCCGAAGGTTACGAAGCCCATTGATGCCGCCACCGACGCGGAACCCAAGGGGCATCAGGTCATCAAAGCGCTGCTTGGCCCCGGGGTGGGGTGTGGCCACCAGGACCGGCCCCTCCATGGCAGCGGCCCAGGCTTCGAGCACATCAAGCTCGCTGCCCGTGATGAGGGTCTTGGTCGCCCCGAAGTCATCGCGGAATGCGCGTGCTTGTTGCCAGAGACCCTCCACGAGGGCTGCATGACCTGGGTGCTGAAAAGCGCGTCACTCCAAGACGCCGCTGGCGTGGCAGTTGGGGCAGCGGATCTCCATGGGGCGAGAACCGGTCACCGTGAACAGATGCGTGCATGCGGGGCAACTGATCTCCATGGCATCAGCCGCCGCATCGCTTTCTTGCGCGGGTTCGGATGTGTCTTGACCAAACGGATCGTCCTCCGCCGCGCGCTCTCCAGCCGACAGGTCCGTGATGGGGTCACTGCCGAACGGATCGTCTTGGACCAGTTCTTCGTCTTCCTCGAGCCACGATTCGTCCAGCTTGGAGCGTTGCAATCCATAGTAGAGGCCGACGCCGCCGATCACCAGTAGCGACAGGCTCGTCAAGGTCACCCATGCCCAGGTGGGCACGCGGGGCGGGGGCCGGACCACATCGACATCCGTAGCGTCGAAGTCGTCCAGGAAACTCTCCGGATTGCCCTCCTCGTCGAACGTCTGGATCAAATGGCCGTCTTCATCGATGGCCAGTTGGCACAGATTCTTCGTGAAGTACGCCGTGACGACATACCGGGCGTCGTCGCTGACCTTGATGTTGTCCACGAAGCTGCGCGACTCGAACCCGACGGACGGAGGCTCCAGCAAGGCGCGGCGCTCCCAGGGATCGCCTGGCTCCCGTTGCAGCCAGACCTGCCAACCGATGAGCTCGACGCCCTCCGGGAGCTCCTTGGTCAGCTCACCCCACTGTAGGTCGGTGAAGCCGGACTTGTGGGTCGCTACCAGGTCCGGCGCCGTGACGTTCTGCGGATCGCAGTCGGTCGGGGGGACCAAGTGGAGCGGGTACGTGAACGTGGGCGACAGGACGTCGTCATCGTTGGCGGCGGCCACGTGAAGGTAGACCCGGGCGGGCACCGGGATGTGGGTCGCATCAAAAGACAGGCCAGGCTGGGTGACGAAGGCATCGCTGCTGGACACGGTCCGGGTCTCGTTTTCATCCAGCACCCAGTGGTACTTGATCTCGCACGCCTCCTCATCCGTGATGCCGGTCCATGCGACGGTTCCTGTGAGTTCGGCGTTCTTGATCGCGGCGCCGGTCTCATTGACCAAGTGGGTCGTCGAGAGGAACGCCATTTCGCCTTCCGGTGCCGTGGCGTCCTTGAGCGTCGTCAACGCGGGCGCGTAGACCACGTCCGAGGGGTTGCCATCCTCGTCAAGGGCCACGAGGGCCACATGGTACGGTGTGCTGGAGCACAGGCCCGTGATGACCAATTGTTGGGTCTCGCCCATGGCCACCGGCTCCTCCGGGTCCATCGCGACGTCGGCCCACTGGGGTAGCTTCATGAATTCCTTGATGGAAAGACCCTCGGGCAACGTTTCGTTGGTGATGTGGACTCGGTAGGTGGTGACCGCTCCTGTATCTTGGGGTTCCACATCCCATTGCGGGTCTGCGTCATCGGGGGGCGCTTCGAACGAGAGTGTGGCGGCCGTGACGTCCGGGCTCCAGGTCAATTGCTGGGGCTTGCCGGGGGCCGTGACGTCCCGCTCCTCGTAGCCGAACAGTTCGCCCGCGACGCGCTGCCGCTCTTCACGGGGCCCGTCGTTGAATTCACGGATGTGTTCGGGGATCGGCATGATCTGGTCGCCGCCGCCTCCATTGCTGGAGAAATCGACGTCTTCGAGGGGGTTGGCCACATCGATCAACACGATGCGGTCGCCTCGGTTGTGACGGACATCGACGATGCCCGTGTTGCCGCCTCCTGGGTTCTGGTAGGCGAAGTCACGCTCCTGGATCCCCCGACCGGGTCCGTCGGGATCGTTTTGCGGATCGGTGACCGCTTCGACGCCTTCACTGAACTCGACGAAGATCAGCTTGCTGCCCTCGTCGCCGTAGGCAGCAATGACCCTTGGCTTGGCCCGGTCGATCAACGGGAAGCCCCCGCCTTCGAAACTGCGCAGGCTGTTGCCGGCCAAGTCGGCCAGGTCGTTGCCTTCGAAAGTGATCGGCGGCGTAACCCCCGTGTCGCCCATGGTGCCCTCTTCGATCTGGATCTCCAAGGTCCTCTCATCGAGCCACGTGACACTGGTGACGTTGTACCCTTCGACGATCCAGAAGCTGGCGTCCGGAGCGCCCGAAGCCATGTCCTCCGAGAAGTGAAGGACGATGCGGTCGATGTAGCCGTTCAGGCTGGCGTCTTCTACCTCCCCTTCGACGATGACGGGGTTGGCCGTGTCGACTTCCAGGATGGCCCCCATGGCGATGTCGTAGGCTTCATTGGGGGGGTCGGCGCGGTCCACCCAGGGCGCGCGGCCATCACTGCAGTGGACGCTGACCAAGTTCGGCAGGATGCCCGTGTCCGCGTCATCCGAGGACTTCTCCTTGATCGGGATGGTGGCGATCATCCCCGTGTCGTCCATGAACGGCAATTGCGTCGTCTGCAGGTCGACTTCGTAGGGATTGGCCGGCTCCTCGGGATTGAGGACCGTCAGGCCATCGATGCAGACGGGATCGACGGGTTCACTCCAATGGATCTTGAGGGCGTCGAGGTATCCGTTGCGGTTCCGGTCTTCCGTGAAGATGTCAAGCGGGTAGGGCGCTTGGCGATCCGTGAACGCCGTACTGGTGAACGGGATGTTCTTGAGCGGCCGCCCAGCTTCCACCATCTGATCGGCCAGCGTCTGCATCCGCGCAGGTTCCAGGGAACGGACATCATCTCGGCTCACGGGGTCGGTCAACGTGACGAACACTTCGTACTGTCCCGCCACGTGGGCTGCGGAAAGGACACCCGCGATGGGATCATCGGTGGGCGCATCGTAGACGACGTCGAAGGCGCCTTGATTGGTCACGGCGCCGCCACTGGCCGAGGTCACTGGGACCGAGAAGCGGACGCTCACCACATCGGACGCGATGTTCGCCGCGACCTCACGCACGCCCCGCTTGACCAGGGGTTGGGCCGCCGCGAAAGCAGGGTTGCCCGCACCGTCCTCAATGTTGCTCGTCGGGCTGACCAGGTCACTTTCCAGGTCATCGATGGCCACGTTGACGTCCAAATCCACGAACACGATCTCCGTGTCCGTCGTGTGGATCACCGTGCCGGCCTTGAAGTCACTGGCGCCGGACAGGGATTCATCCTGGTAGTTGAGGTCGGCTTCACTCATGCCGCCTCCGGCGGTGACGACCTCGCTGAACCGCAGGGTGATCTGCGCTTCGCCGACGGTCGCTGCGGTGGACACCAACAAGGGCGCCGCACCATCCACCGTGTCAAGGCTCGGTGGACTGACCAGGTCCGTGCCCCCGAGGCGACCTGGCGTGATGGTCAAGGGAGGCGTATCCGCCGTGTCATAGACGCCTTCCAGGATCCACAGGTCGATCTGCACGTTGCTCGGCATCGCATACCCGACGATGGTCCGGTCTTGGACGCTGAAATCATCCATGAACACGGTCTCTTCGTCGATGGGCGCGTCGAAGAAGACCTGGATGGTGTCGAGTTTTCCATTGGGCTCAAGGCCGCTTGCGCCGCCGCCGACCAGGTCCGCGGTGCGGATCTCGATCACCGCAGGGCCTGCGGCCTGGGCCGCGACCGGGAGCGTCGGCAAGGGGGCCAGGAGCAGAAGCAGCGTGGACGCGAGGACCCACTTGGTTCTCATCAGGCTCCCAGTACACCCACCCCTTATAGGCAATGTAGTCGGAGCATCAAAAGAAAAAGAAAGGAAAAGGGAGGCAGGTCGCCTAGTTCAGGACGCCACGGACACCGCAGCCAGGGCAGTTGGTGCGCAGCGGCTTGGCGCCTTCTGCGGTGAACTGGGTCTGGCATTCGGGGCACTCGAGGTCATGGATCTCGCCATGGGCGTCGGTCTCGGTCCAGGCGACTCCTTCGCCGCCCGCCGAGAATGCGTCGTCGTCCCATGGTTCGTCGCCACCGGATTCGTCGCCCCAGGTGTCATCGCCCCAGGCGTCGCCTTCTTCGAAGCCGTCGCCCTTCTTGCTGGCGACCACGATGCCCACGATGATGCCGATGATCAGCAAAGCACCCAGGGCGATGAGGAGCCAGACCCACCAGGCCAAGCCGCCGCTTTCGTCTTCCTTGGAGTCAGCCTTGACACCAAGGTCATCGAATTCATCGGCGGTCAGACCCTTGTAGCCGGGAACGTCCTCGAGGTCAGCCTCGGCCGCGCCGCCGTAGACCAAGGTCACGACGTAGCGCATGTCGGCAGGCGCGTCACGGTGGACGTATTCACCCTTGTCGAAGGCATTGGTGCCCTTGACCACGGTGTCGATCAGCTTGAAGGGACTGCTGGCACCGTAGATGCCGACAGCCGTGACCTTCGGATCGGTGGGCGAGTCGAAGGTGACGATGTTGTCATTGCCTTCGCGATCGACCTCGACCGTGCCTTGCAGTGCCGTGTTGGCCGCCGCCATCTCCGCCTCGGTCGGGCCGGTCGGCGTCACGATCGGGGCGTCGTAGGTGAAGCCGTTTGCGACGGTCGCCTTTTGGCCGTCTGGGTTGGTGACGACGACATCGACCGCCCCGCCGGCAGTGGCCGACGGCGTCTTGGCCGTGATGCTCGTCGCGGTGACGACCACATCGGTCGCGAATTTGCCATCCAGCGTCACCGTCGCGCCGGCTGCGAAGCGCTGACCCGCGATGGTGATCGTGGTTCCGCCTGCTGCAGGGCCCGTGCTTGGCGAAACACTGGTCGCGCTCGGACCGGGTTCCGGTTCGAATTCAAAGCCATTGGTCGATGTGCCCTTCTGGGTATCTGGGTTCTCGACGACCACGTCGACCTTGCCGGCAGTGTGTCCAGGCGTAGTGACCGTGATCTTGGTGGCCGTGACGGTCACCGAAGTGCCCGCCGTGCCGCCGAAGGTGACGGTCGCTCCGGTCGCGAAGCCGGTACCGGTGATCTCCACCACGGTGCCGCCGTTGGCGGGGC
>JBFKXH010000054.1:0-8166 GCA_041638175.1 Thermoplasmatota archaeon | reverse complement strand
TGCTCGCGGTGCCGGGGTATCGAGCCAGCGGCCTGCACTGCGGTCTCAAGAAGGAGCGACCCGACCTGGCGATCATCGAGAGCACCAGGCCCGCCCGCGTTGCAGCTTTGTTCACGCAGAATCCGTTTGCCGCCGCACCAGTCCACGTGAGTCGGCAACACGCGGCCAACGGGGAAGCGCAGGCGATCGTCATCAACGCGGGCAACGCCAATGCATGCACTGGGCGCCAAGGGTTGCGTGACGCGCTGGCCATGGTGGATGCGACCGCTGAGGCGCTGGGGATCGCCAAAGAACAGGTGCTCGTGGCGAGCACCGGGATCATCGGGCGACCTTTGCCGATCGATCGGGTCTTGGCGGGTATCCATGACCTCGCCCCGCGCTTGTCGGAGGCCCAAGGCGGAGAAGTGGCGCAAGCAATCTTGACGACCGACTCTGGGCCCAAAGAGGCAGAACGAAGCATCGACGGAACGCCATGGCGCATCGGCGCGGTCGCAAAGGGTGCGGGCATGATCCATCCGAACATGGCGACCATGCTTGCCTTCGCCGTCACGGACGCGCCGGTCGGTCGGCAAGCGCTGGCGCAAGCATGGCAAGAGGCCGTGGACGGCTCGTTCAACATGATCACGGTCGATGGCGACGAGTCTACCAATGACATGGCCGCGATCATGGCCAATGGCGAGGGGGAAGAACTGGCGCCGGGGCACCCCGCATGGCCCGCGTTCACGACGGCCCTCCAATCCCTTTGCATCGAACTGGCCCAGCGGATCGTGAGTGATGGTGAAGGCGCCACACGCATGTTCAGCGTGGAAGTGTCCGGGGCTCGCTCCTTGAAAGACGCGCGGATCGCCGCCCGGGCCATCGCTGCTTCCAACCTGGTCAAGTGCGCGGTCCACGGGGGTGACCCCAACTGGGGACGCATCGTGGCAGCCCTGGGTCAGAGTCGGGTCCCCGTCGATGGGCCGGTCAGCGTTTGGAGTACGGGCTCGGCGGAGATCGCCATGATGATCGAGGACGTGCCGCAGGAGATCGGCGGCGCGAGGCTCGACGGGCCACAGGTCGCGTTCCACGTTCGAATCGGCGACGGACTGGCAGCCGCCACGGCATATGGGTGTGACATGACGGAAGAATACGTCGCCTTCAACGCGGAGTACAGCACATGATCGTCGCCAAGGTCAGTGGAGCCGTCTTGGCGGATCCCGTGGCCCTTGCCAAAGCGCTCGCGCTGCCAGGCCTGGTCGCCGTGGTCCATGGGGCCGGCCCGCAACTGGACCGGGTCGTGCCGCCAGTGAAGGTCAACGGACTGCGGGTCACGCCGTCCGCCTGCATCCCCGCGTTTGAGCAGGTGGTGGCAGAGGCGGCTGACGCGGTGGCACACGCCCTTACATCGTCGGGCCGCGCCTTCGCCTTCGCTTCACCGCTGGCCGCCACACCCGTCCCAGGCCTCGGCCGTACCGGCCAGGTCGCCCCGGTGGCCGACCAGGATGGGCGCTTGCAAGTGGGCGAGAACCTGTCCACGGGGAAGATCACGGTCTTTGGCCCCATCGGATGGGGGGGTGGAGTGCTCAATGTCAATGCCGACGATGTGGCCCAGGCGGTGGCATGCCACATCGGTGCCGACGAATTGATCTTCTTCAGCCCGAGCGGTGGCGTCCAGGATCAAACCGGGCAGACCATCGAATCATTACCAGACGGTCAGATCCCTGCCCTCATCCAAGCGGGCATCGCCCATGGTGGCATGGTGCCGAAACTGCTGGCCGTGCAACGGGTCTTGGCGGCTGGCGTGCCGTGCGTGCGGATCGCCGCCCCCGACCATGCAGGCACCTCGATCCACGTCGTATGACGGGCCTACGTTGATATCCGAGACCCGCCTCGCCGCGCCCATGGACATGGAGAACCTTCGCTGGGGCACCGACCTCGTCAAGCGCGGCTTTGCCAAGATGCAGAAGGGCGGCGTCATCATGGACGTCGTGAATCCGGAACAGGCCGGCGTGGCCGAAGATGCCGGGGCCGTCGCCGTCATGGCCCTCGAACGCGTACCGGCCGACATTCGCGCGGACGGTGGCGTGAGCCGCATGAGCGATCCGTCGATGATCACGGAGATCATCGACAGCGTCAGCATCCCGGTCATGGCCAAATGCCGTATCGGGCACTTTGCGGAAGCGCAGGTCTTGGAATCTCTCGGCGTCGACATGATCGATGAATCCGAGGTGCTGACCATGGCCGACCCCTACTTCCACGTCTACAAGAAGGACTTCACCGTGCCTTTCGTCTGTGGTGGCACCAACCTGGGTGAAGCGGTCCGTCGCATCGCTGAAGGCTGCGCCATGATCCGCACGAAGGGTGAGGCAGGCAGCGGCGATATCGTCGAAGCCATGCGTCATCGCCGCCTCATGACCCGCGGTGTCCACATCGTGCAGGACATGGAGCCCCACGAGTTGGATGAGCTTGCGGACCACTTTGCCGCCCGCTATGACCCGCTCAACGAAGAGGTCCTGGAAGGGATGGGCGTCGACGATGCGTACCTGGCGGAAGCGTACCACGGCCTGGATTATGACGCGTTGGTCACCAACATCCGCGAGGTCCTTGGTGACGTACACAAGATGGGCCGTCTGCCGGTCGTCGACTTCACGGCAGGCGGCATCGCGACCCCGGCCGATGCGGCCATGATGATGCAGATGGGCTCCGACGGTGTGTTCGTCGGCAGTGGCATCTTCAAGTCCGGCGACCCGGCCAGCCGCGCCCACGCCATCGTCGAAGCCACCACCCATTTCGACAAGCCGGACCGGGTCGCCGAGGTAAGCAAGGACCTGGGCGAACCGATGGTCGGCCGGAACATGGACGAAGTCGAGGTCCGGTACGCCGAACGCGGCATCTGAACTGGTCTGACCCGGTTAAGAACCGACGCCAAACTGCCAGCGTATGCGTTGGTGGATGCTGATCGTGCCATTGTTTGCCGGGTGCCTAGGGGCCGGTGATCACGTAGAAGATGAACCAGGTGTCCTGATCCGGTGGACCGACTATGGGATCCCCCACGTCAAGGCTGACGATTGGTACCATCTGGGACTCGGAGCGGGCTTTGCCGCCGCGGAGGACAATCTCTGCTTGATCGCGGAGGAATACGTCACGGTCAACGGGGAACGGTCCCGGTATTTCGGCGACGGCTCGTACTACCTATCAAGCAACGGGCAGACGTACACGAACCTCCAAAGCGATGTCTTCTGGCACGTCTTCGACGACGAGTACATCACCAGCAGCGCACGGTGGGAAGACCCGCGGGCTCAGGACCTACTGCGAGGGCACATCGAGGGCTACAACCGTTACGTGCAGGATGTGCCGGAAGGGCGCCATGAAGCGTGTCGGGACGCGCCGTGGCTCCGCACGATCACCATGGAGGACATGGAACGCCGCGTCAACAAGCTCCAGGTCTTGGCCAGCAGCCTGTTCTTCGCGCCGTACATGGTCGATGCTTCGCCACTGCCGGGCGTGGCCGATGGGGTCCCTCCGGGTATCTTACCCGATCAAGACACCATGAACATGGGCAGCAACGGCTACGCATTCGGAAGCGATGCCACCGGCGGTTCCGGGCTGCTTCTGGGCAACCCGCACTTTCCCTGGACCGGACCGGAACGGTTCAGCCAGATCCACCTGACCATTCCTGGCGAACTGGACATCATGGGAATGACCCTCATGGGCGTCCCAGGCGTACTGATCGGGTTCAACGACCACGTCGCCTGGACCCATACCGTGAGCACCGCGTGGCGCTTCACCGCCTACCAACTGGAGTTGGTGCCTGGCCAACCCATGCGCTACATGCACGATGGTGCCGAAGTCCCCCTTACCATGGAGTCGGTCGAGATCGCCCATCAAGACGGCACCACCTCGCGCCACCACATCTACTTCAGCCATTACGGCCCGATCATCGAATTCCCCTTGGCGGGTGCGGCCGGGTTGTCGGCTCCTGAACCGATCGGGCCGGAGATCGGCCTTACCTGGACGCCCCAATATGCCTACACCCTACGGGATGCCAACGCCCACAACGACCGCATCTTTGAGCAGTTCCTTGCCTTCAACACGGCCACATCCTTTGATGACCACGTCGCCAGCCTGGACCAGATCCATGGCATCCCCTGGGTCAACACCATCGCCGCAAGCCCTGATGGACGTGCGTTCTACGCCGACGTCTCTGTCACGCCCAACGTGCCCGACGGGGTCTGGGATGCATGCAATACGCCCGTGGGCGTCGGCCTGACCGAAGCGGCGAGGCTTCCCGTCCTGGACGGATCCACCAGTGATTGTGATTGGCGCACGGACCGCGCGGACGGGGTGCTCCCAGCCTCCGAGATGCCTCGTGTGGTGACCGATACTTGGGTCATCAACAGCAACGACTCCCATTGGCTTCCCAACCCGGACATCCGCTTGGAAGGCTTTGACCGGATGATCGGCTGGGAAGAAAGCGAACGCAGCCAACGCACACGCATGGGGTACGTGATGATCGAGGAGCGCTTGGCGGGCGACGCGGATTGCAGCATCGATGCGCGCGCACCGTGTCGGGCCATGACCATGGACCGGTTGCAGACCATGCTTTTCTCGAGCCGTTTGCACGCAGCCGAGGATGTGTTGGATGAGGTGTTGGATGAGACCTGTGCGGTGTCCGCGGCCATGAGCAGCGCGGGGACCGTGGTGGACCTGCAGGAGGCCTGCGATGTGCTGGCCGCTTGGGATCGACGCGCTGATCTGGAATCGCGGGGCCTCGCGATCTTCGAGCGGTTCTGGTTGAAGGTCTCGCCAACTTGGGCGACCTCCTTCGACCCTGAGCGCCCCGTCGAGACGCCGACCGGGCTCGTCGCCGACGACCCTCGGGTGCGGACCGCCTTGGCGGATGCGGTCAGCGAACTGCGACGCGCGGGCATTCCCTTGGACGTGCCCGGGCACAGTCTGCGCGGGGTCGAACATGAAGGCGAATGGATCCCCCTCCATGGAGCGCGCAGCGAACTCGGAAGTCCCAGCTACATGTCGTTCGCCTGGAACAACGGCTGGGGCGATATGGTGCACGGAAACTCGTACATCCAGACCGTCACCTGGGACGATGGCGTCCACGCCGAGGCGATCTTGGCATACAGCCAATCGACCGACCCGGCCAGCCCGCATTTCTTGGATCAGACCCGGCTCTATGGCCAGAAGCAATGGGTGCATCTGCCCTTTGCTGAGCAGGATGTGGCCGCCAAGACGGTTCGCTCTTTGGTCATGCGCTGACGTTGGCCGTCCGTCCTTTGCGTGTCACAAGCCAGAGGCCGCTGAAGACGAGGGCGGCGGCGGGCAGTAAGCGCCAAGAGACCTCCTCATCAAGAAGCCATGCGGCGGTGAGGGTCGCAATGATCGGCTGGAGGTAGATGAACACGGCCACCGTACTGGCAGGTACCGTCCGCAGCGCCGTGTTGTTGAGAGCATAGGCGGCCACCGTCGGCCCGATGACGATGAACGCCATGACCAACCAAGCGGCTCCTGGCATGGCGGCACTCTGTTCGGGAAGGCCGCTGGACCAGCCAAGCGGGACCAGGATCAAGGCGCCGGCAAGGAAATACCCGGTCGTCAAGGACATGGCTTCGTAGCGCTGCGCCATGGGGCGTGCCAAGACAAGGAAGACGCTGAAGCTGAGACAATTGAGCGCCACCAGTAGGTCCCCGATGGCGCTGGAGGCGCCTGCCTGGAACCGGCTCATGCCCAACAAATAGAGCACCCCGCCGAAGGCGAGGATGATGCCCGCGGCCCGACGCGGCCCAAGGTTCTCTTTGCCCAAGAGGAGTGCGACCACGTACGTGAAGACGGGGATGGTCGTGATGATGAGTGTGGCATTGATGGCCGTGGTCCGGGCCAGGCCGACCACGAACAAGGCTTGGTTGGCCGCGATCCCGAGCAGGCCGAGCACGAACACCCGCGGCGCTTCTCGCCATGGGACCGCGTCGCGCACCACGAAGGGGTGGAGGTAGAGCATGATGAGGGCTGCCGCACCGATGCGCAGGGCGGTCAACGGCAGCGGGTCCAGGTGCGGCAGGACCCATTTGGTGGCGACTGGTAGCAGACCGAACAGGACCTGCACGGTCAGGAGCGCCATGACGGTCCGCCGATCCACGGGCGGTCCAGGCTGAGGTCAGGAATAAGCCAGCCGCAAGGTTCACACGGCGGGTCTGAGTGGGCAGTCTGTGAAGCGGATCCTCCTGGTGGCTGTGCTCATGGCCGGTTGTACGGACGGGACCTCGGACCCGGCGCGAGGAGACGCGCCGGCCCCGGAGCCTGCATGCTGGTTCGATGGGGAACAGGTCTACTATTTCGGGCCGGGGCATGCCCTGCAGCCGGATCATCCGGATGATGGTGCGACGCCCGGCAATGGGTTCGCCGAGGCGTTCTTGACCAATGAACTCGAGGAATGGACCTTCCAGGCCAACCAGACGTTCCGCATCATCGGCAATGTGACGCTTGAGTTCTGGAGCCAAGGGAACCAGATGCCTGCTCCCATCATGATCGGCGGCGCCGTCGGCGAGGGCTATCATTTCTTCAACCAGTTCGGAAGCAACAGGGGTTTCGTGGAAAGTTATGCGATCGAGTATGCATCCGCGCTCGGGGATACGGAGCTCCGGCACTACGTGGAGGTGTTCGAGATGCCTCCAGGGGGGTTGCCTGTGGAGGCCAACGACACGGTCCGGATGCTGCTGACCAATCTGGTCCTGGATGACGCCGAAGGGGCCGGGCCGGACATCCTTTGGGGCGGCAAGACGCCGAGCCAGATCCGGTTCACGTCCATCTGCGAGCCGACGCCCACGTGGCAGACCCTCTTGGACGAATCCTTCGACGTGTCCGTCCCCGCCCACCAAGGGCTGCTCACTGGTGCCGTTCCGGAACAAGAAGGTGTGAATTTCGTGGATGTGCCATTTGTGCTTGATGACGACACACAACGATTGACCATCATGGTGACCCAGGACCCCACGGCCAACCCGGTCAAGAGTGACATGGACCTGACGGTCCATGCTGCGGGGCAGCAGGTCTGGAGCATCGGCTCGCCCTATACGGACGAGATCGGAACGGCATGGCAACAGCAATTGGCCGCCGATATGCCCCACGGCGAGTACGTGGTGCGTGTCAACAGCTACAGCGGCCATGCCTATGAGGGGGTCGTACGGATCATCCAGGAGACGTCGTGAAGATCGGCGTCTTGGCGGTCCAAGGGGCTGTCAGTGAGCACGCCGACGCATTGCGGCGGGCCGCCAAAGCCAGCGGCAGAAAAGTAGACGTCGTGGAGGTGCGAAGCACGGCCGATTTGGAGGGCGCGGACGGTCTGATCCTGCCCGGCGGCGAATCGACCACGATCAGCCGTTTGCTTCGCTCGACGGGACTCCACGAGGTGTTGGTCGAACGGGGCGGAAAGGACCTCGCCGTGTTCGGGACCTGTGCTGGCATGATCTTGCTGGCAGACGAGGCGAGCCACGACGTCGAGGACAAGGACATTGTCTTGCTTGGCTTGGTCCCGGCTTGTGTTGATCGCAACGCCTTCGGACGACAGCGGGAAAGTTTCGAAGCGGTCGTCGATGTGGTGGGCGTCGGCCCGATGCCGGCGGTCTTCATCCGGGCCCCGGCTTACGAGACGACGGAAGCGAAGGTGCTTGCCCGCATCGACGGGCACATCGTGGCCGCCCGGCATGGCAAAGTGCTCGTGGCCGCGTTCCACCCGGAACTCACGCCGGACACGCGCCTGCACGAGTTGTTCTTGGAGATGGCTTCTTAGCGGGTCTCTTGCAGAAGCCCTTCGATGTGGTCCACGGATTTGCGCAGGTTCTCCACCGCCAACTGGAAGTGGGATTCGGCGAAATTCCAGGCTTTGCTGAAGTCTCCGTAGCGTAGCCGGAAGGCACGCTTGCGCTCGCCGTCCCGTTCGATGTAGAGATCTTCGATAATATCGAGATCCTTGAGTTTGTTCAGATGACGGTAGATGCTGGGCATCGTCGTCTCACAACTTGCGGCCAGCTCTTCCACGGTCCATTCCTTTTGCGGGTGCATCAGGAGCTCTACAAGGTCCAAGGGGCAAACCTCAGGCGGCGAAAGGGGAGCCCCTATAAAAGCGTTGGAGGCCAGCCGCAAGGGCGGGCCGCGATGCGTGCGCCCCACGACGTGTGC
>JBFKXH010000053.1:0-8222 GCA_041638175.1 Thermoplasmatota archaeon | reverse complement strand
TTCTTATAAGTACCCGCCCAACAGCTGTTTCCCTCCCGAATGCCGTAAAACTTGCTTCGAGATATTCTTCAGGAAATGTAGAAGAAGCAAGACAGGAAATCATCAAAAATGCAAACCTTTTTATCGAAAGAGCAGATCGCGCGCTTGTCGCCTCGTGGCCGATGGATCCTCCGCATCGTCGGTGTGCTCGTCCTCGTCGGCGGCATCGCCTTGGCGGTGGCAGGGTTTTCCCAAGCGTTCGGGGGCCACGGGGCCGGAATGGGTGCAGAGAACTTCGATGAAGGACGGAATAACATGTTGTCCGGCATGCTCACGGTGTTCGGTGGGATGGTCCTTGTGGCCATCGGTGGCGCGATGGTCCAGTTCTCGTTCCTCAAGGTGGTCTCCGAGTTGGTCGCCACGGAGACCGGCGGGGCCGTCGAGTACGGGTCGCATCGGTTCGGACGCGGCCTTGGGCGCGGGCTCAAGGAGGCCCGCGTGGAAGTGGTCCGTATCAAGTGCCGCGATTGTGGCGAGTTGGAGACGGAGACGGCGAAGTTCTGTTCCGGGTGCGGCACTGCGATGTGACGATGGCCGATCGGAGATTCGGGTTCTTCGTCCTTTGCGTGGTTGGTGCGGGCATGGCCGTGGTTGGCGCGTTCGCGTTCTTGGCCGGCGGTATCGGCGTGCTCTGGGGCGAACCCTGGCCGAGGGAGGTCTTGTGGCTCCCCGCCGGCGTGATCGTGATCGTGTTGGCTTGGCGCGCAATGTAAACGTTCTAACGGCGAAACCGGTGGCAGGTGCGTGTCGGTCGCTTGGCAGATCGGTGGCACGGCAGGCGAAGGCCTAGAATCTGGTGGCGAAGCCTTCGCGCGCGCTTTGGCCGGCATGGGCTATCGGCCGTCGACGCAGCGGGATTTTCCCAGTCGCATCCGTGGCGGGGACACGACCTACACGGTGCGTTTGACGGCGGGTGGGTTCCTGGCGCCGCCCCCCCATGTGGATGTGGCGTTGGCGTTCAATGACACGGTCTTGCCTCGCATGTTGGCCAAGGTCACCAAGGATTCCCTGTTCTTGATCGATGGCCACGTCACCAAGCCGGACACGGCGGCCCGCGTGGTCCAGCTCGATTTTTCGGCAATCGCCAAGCAAGCCGGCTTGCCGAAGGCCAAGAACGTGGTCGCACTGGGGGCTTCGGCGGCGATCTTGCAGATCGATGTGGAGGCCTTGGCGGATGCCGTGGCGAACCAATACGCCCACAAGGGCGACGACGTGGTGCAGGCCAATCGGCGCGCGGTGTTGGCTGGCTTTGAGGCCGCGCAGGGTTTGCCCACGTTCGCGTTGCCGGCCCCTGACAAGCAGGAGGTCTTGTTCTTGTCGGGCAATGAAGCGGCGTCCCTGGGTGCTTTGGCGGCGGGTTGTCGTTTTGCGGCGGCGTATCCGATCACGCCGGCCAGTGATGTGCTGGAATACTTGACGCCGCGCCTGAAGTCCCTCAACGGCTTCGCCATGCAGATGGAGGACGAGATGGCGGCGCTCAACGCGTGCATCGGCGCTGGTTTCGCTGGGGCTCGTGGTCTGACCGCGACCAGCGGCCCGGGCCTTTCCTTGATGACCGAGACCATCGGCTTGGCAGCCAGCACGGAGACTCCCGTGGTGATCTTTGATTGTCAGCGTCCGGGGCCGAGCACGGGGATGCCGACCAAGCATGGCCAAGAGGATCTCTGGCATCTGTGCTTGGGTGGCCACGGCGAGGATGTGCGCATCGTGATCGCCCCGATGGACGTGGAGGATGCGTTTCTTGGGGCCAATGAATTGTTCCGGTTGGCGTGGAAGTTCCGAGCCCCCGGTTTCCTGGCGTTGGACCAGCAGTGCAGTCTGATGAAGCAGACCGTGGCGCCGTTTGATACGCAGGCTGCCAGCGCGCGGCATACAAAGCGCGAGCCCCGAACAGCGCAGTCGGCATGGCTTGGAGGCAAGCCCTACGGGGGCGGACCGGTGACCATCCCGGGCGAGGACGGCGTCTACTTGGCCAACAGCACAGAGCACGGTCCGACCGGCTTCACGACGGAGGATCCGATCGTGCGTGCTGATATGGTCGACCGGCGGCGTGCCATCATGCAGCAGATCATCCAGGATACGGACCCGATCCATGTGGAGGGTGAAGGGGACGTGGCGGTCGTCGCTTGCGGATCGACCGTGGGGGCTGTGCGGGAGGCGTGCGAGGGCAAGGCCCGGGTGGTCGCGATCAAGCTTCTGTGGCCGTTTCCTGTGGATGCCGTCAAGGAGGCCATCGGTGACCGGCGCGTGGTGGTGGCGGAGGCCAATGGGTTTGCCCAGTTGAGCAGCCTTGTGCGGATGCATTTGCCGGTCCATGATCGACTCACCGAGTGCCTGCGCTACGATGGGACGCCCGTGCAGGCGCAAGACGTGGAGGCGTGCCTGTGAAGTTCACGGATTTTCAGGGCAAGGAGCCGATCTGGTGTCCGGGTTGTGGCGATTTCGGGGTCTTGAAGGCGGTGCAGACCGCGTTGGCTGAATTGGAGATCGAAGCCAAGGACGCCGTGTGCGTCACGGGCATCGGGTGCAGTGGTACGTTCACCAGTTACGTCACGACCTATGGGTTCCATGGCCTGCATGGCCGCGCTTTGCCGGTGGCGACGGGGATCAAGGCGACCCAGCCGGACAAGTTGGTGTTCGTGGCGGGCGGGGACGGGGATGGCTTCGGCATCGGTCTCGGGCACTTCATGCATGCGGCGCGGCGCAACGTGGATGTGACCTACATCGTCATGGACAACCAGGTCTATGGCCTGACGAAGGGGCAGACCAGCCCCACGACCGAGGCGGACAAGTCCACGAAGGCGAGCCCGCTCGGGCCGATGGCGGATCCGGTCGATCCATTGGAGTTGGCGATCACCGCGGGCGCGACCTTCGTCGCCCAGGGCTTCAGCGCCAAGCAGCGGGAGTTGACGGACATGCTCAAGGCGGCGTTCCAGCACAAGGGGTTCAGTCTGGTCAATGTGCAGAGCCCGTGCGTGACGTACAACACGTGGAACACGTATGCTTGGTACCGGGAGAATCTGCGTGATGTGGACCCGGGCGATCGGCAGGCGGCCCTGGACATGGCCCGTGCTGAGGGCGTCCCCCATGGGATCCTTTACCAGACGACGCGAGGCGTCCTTGAGGGCGGGGATGTGGTCCGTGCGGCCAGCGATCCGTCGTTGGATGGCGACAAGATCCGGGCGTGGGCCGACGAATTCAAAGCATGTTGAGGTGGGTGAACAGGGGTGTCGCCAAGGCGGCGGTCGCGCGACCGGTCTTGCTCAAGGAGTAGGTCACCAGCACAGGAGTCTCGTCGTGGACGGTCCGCACCACAAGGCCTTGTGCGACCAGGTCCTTGAGTCGTGATGCCAGGACCTTGCTGCTGATGCCGAGGCCCCGTTCGAGCTCGCCAAAGCGCGCATCTCCTCGGGCGCCGATCAAGAAGAGCAGCTCCATCACCCAGGGGCGTAGCAGAGGGCGGGCGTTCTCGACGGCGGTCCCGAGCCACGATGCGGCCTCCTGTCGCGGCATGTTCTGAAGGTGTTCTTGGAACGCCAAACTGAAGTCCCCCGTGTCCCGGACCAAGCGGGCAAAGGCGTCGGAGACCCGATCATCTTGCAGCGGGCATGCGGGGGGCACCTCGATCCATTGACCCAGGTGGCGTACTTTCTTGGCGGTAAGTCGCTGCATCGGGGGCACGGGCTTGCTTATACCCCCCCACCATTTACGCTTTCTCAATGACAGTAGCCTCCCAGGTGACAGTGCACGCGATCCCTTGGGTCACGCCGAGCGCCCGGCGCCGTGCCCGTCGATTGTACGACCTGGCATGGGTGCGCAACCGCAACGGCGGACCCTGGGAAGCGCCCGCCAACACGCGCTCCGAGACGGTCACTACGCCCCTGGGTGAAATGGTCGTGCGACGACTCGTGGGGGAGCCCGGGCAGGGCACCGTCGTGCTTGCCCACCCCGATCGTCGCTACGGAGGCCATTGGTTCGTCAAGGAAGGCATCGTGAACGATCTGCACGCAGCCGGCTACGGCGTCGCCTGGTACGACAACCCCGGCTACGGGCAAGGAAAAGGGGGCAGCCCGTACCTGGCAGAGAACGTCCTCAATGTGGCCGCCGCCGCCAAAGACTGGGATGCGGGGCCCGTGCGGGTCTTCGGAGTCAGCCTCGGCAGCTTCGCCACCGCCATCGCCGCACCCTACATGCCGTGGGTCAGCCACATCGTGCTCGAATCCCCCTACCGCAACTTCATGAGCTGGTACGAAGGCAAGGACGGAAGCATCGACAAGCTGGCGATGCGGGTCTTTGGCCTGTTGTTCCGACGCGACGCCGAGCGCCTCGATGCGCGTACAAGCATCGGCGACTTCCAAGGAAAAGCGATGATCAGCGTCGCCGAACAAGACGACATCACGCCACCGCATCTGAGCGAAGCGGTGGGAGAAGGCAACGACGTGACGTGGCATCGCAGCCCGACGGCCAAGCACCTGCACATGTGGCAAGACAGCGCCTACCGCGCCGCGGTCCTGGACTTCATCCGCTGAGCCACGCCTTGCGACGTCGCGTGGCCGCAGCATCCCCCTTGCGGACGCTGATCGTGACCTTGTCCTTGGCCATCTCCCGCAATGGCACATCGAAGCGGCGCAGCCGACCTTCCCGGAACACCGTCATGCTGACCGAATCCTCCGGCTTCTTCGTGTTCGCCAATTCGGCGAACCGGGATCCCTTCCACTTGTAACCGTCGACGGCCACCAATTCATCGTCCGGCTGCAGCACCCCGCCAGCAGGGCTGTCTTCCGGGATGCGCTCGATCGTATGGGTCCCTTGCTTGAACATGACGCCCAGCCCGACCGGTTTCTTGGGATCCTTGTGCTCCCGTTTGACGGTCCAGCCAAGGTCTCGGAAGGCCTTGTCGATGGGCAGTTCGGTGGTACCTTGGGTCCACTGGTTGATCAACCGCTTGCAGTCGACGCCCGTCGCCGCTTCGACGATGTCCCCGAAGCCCCCCTCAGGCACCGTCTGGTCATGACTCCACATGTGGCGCATCACCACATCCAGGCCCTCCTTGACACCTTGCGACCGCAGGTGCCAGTCCAGGCACAGCGCCACGAAGAGACCCTTGGTGTAGTAGCTCACGTTGCGGTTGATGTTGTGCTCATGGGGTTGGTAGAGCAGACTCCAGGTCAACCGACTGCAATCCGCCACACTGCGATGGTGCCGACCCAAGGCCATCTCATAGTATTGGAGCATTTCCGCTGCGATCTTGCCGAATGCCTCGTCGTCCACGACCCCCGCCCGGGCCAGCAACGGCAGCTCATAGTAGGTCGTGAAACCCTCGAACAGCCACAGCAGTTCCGTGTAGACCTCGACTTGAAGATCATAGGGCTGGAACTTCTGGGGAAGCATCCGCTTGACGTTCCAGGTGTGGAAGAACTCGTGCGCGACCAGGGGCAGGAACTTCTGCTTGATCTGCTCGTCGACCATCAGGCTCAACGGGTCCACGCCAAGGACCGTGGAGTTGCGGTGCTCGAGGCCACCCCCATGGTCCATGGCCACGTGCGAGAGGAAGGTGTAATGGTCGTAAGGAAGGCCACCGAACAACTTCGCGGTCGCCTCTACCACCGCCTTCACGTCCTTCGTGATGCGCGCCTCGTCCATGGCCGGTGCATGCCAGAAGACCAAGCGGTGCTTCTTGCGCCGCGCATTGAACGTCAGCACCTTGTAATCAGCGGCAGGGCCCACTTCGATGGGACAATCGATGAGATGGTCGTAGTCATCCGCCAGCCCGAGCTTGCCATCGAATGCGTCCGATTCCAACCCACAGAACGTGGTCCAACCCCGCGGCGCCTTGACCGTCGCTTGGTGCGGTCGGCCTCGACTCTCCTGGTCGTAGAGCACGAGCGTGGCCGGAAACAGATGGGCATGATCGTTGGTGACGTGGCTCGTGTCGACCGTCAATTCACGGCAATACACCCGGAACGTCACCGTGACCGGTTTGCCCTTGCAGCCATGCACCGTCCAGGCATCCTTGCCGGTCTGCTCGGACCGCAGCCGCTTGTCCCCTGCATGGGCCTCCAGTTCCTGGACATGGCGCCCGAAATCGCGGATCTTGTAGGACCCCGGCACCCAGGCAGCCATGCGGAACGTACGGCGCACGTCATCTGTGGCCGGCAGGGTCTGGGTGACCCGGACAAGGTGGGTACCTGGGTCGGTCACGTCGAACTGGACGCGGACGGTCATGGCCCTTCCAAGGCCTCCATCATTGAAAGGCAATCGTTCATGAAGGACACGACCAATGCACTCCCATGCGCTTCGCGGTGGTCGCCCTGGCCGTGTTCTTGGCAGGGTGTGCCCAACCACAACCAGAATACCTCGATCCCGAGCCCCTTGCAAGCGACTTCGCAGCGGGGTGGCACCCAGACGCCCAATTGCTCCTGATCGTCACGACCCAGGACCTGGGAAGTGGCACCCATTCCTACCCTTGCTGCTACGCCTGGGACGATTGGTTCGAACCGGCAGCGACCTTCCGCGGTGGACCGGCCGAGCTGGAAGCGCCCCGCATGGGCTTGGCCTACATGGCGGGCGACGAGGTGCTGATCCTCATCATGGAGGGCCACAAGTTGATCGCGCAGGAGATCGTCGGTACCGACGATTTCAGCAATTGGCAACCCGTCGGGGCTCACCGTTCTTGGGACGAGGTGGCACCAGAGATCAAAACAGAGATCCCGGGCAAGGTGACCCATTTCTCGGCGCGGCTTGGCTACATCCCCGACGTCTACCCTGCCGGAGAATGGTTCGTGAAGTGGAGTACAGAAAATGATTCCGGCACGCTGTTCGTGGCGTGATGGCCTGGATCGTGTAAGCGTCGCTACTTGAGCAACGTGACCTTGGCGCAATCGGGACACTTGAGCCGCAGCGGCCGTTCTTCTGGCGCCAGCAGCAGCGTCTTGCATTGACCGCATTGGCCCACACTCATGCCAGGCGCCACGAAGTCCGTGTTCATGTCCACGGGCGCACGGTCGGCGAGTTTCTCTGGGACCGCCGGAGCCTCGTCTGCCTGCGGTTCCTTGGGCACCGCCGGCTCCATGATCGCACGCATCTGCGGCGTGTTGGCCGTGTACCGGTCCGCCATCTCGCGGCGGCGCGCCGAGTGATCCACTTCCTGCTTGATCGCCTGGGCGCGCTCCTGTTGCTTGGTCCAAGTGCTGGTGCCTCGCTTGCCGGGCCAATTTGCGGGGTCACGCGCTGCGGGCGTGGCAGGAGCGGCCGCCACGGCGACCGGCGGCTTTTCGGCTTCCGCCTTGGAGACGGTGGTGAACTCCACGGGGGCCGCATTGGGCATCGGAGGGGTCTCCTCCTTGAAGGCCGGCGGGATCACGACCTCTTCTGGGGCGGCCTTGGCAGCAGGTTGGTAGTCGTCGAACTCGAATTCCTGCTTCGCTGCATCCGCCTTGACCGGCGGCTCGGGCGCGGCAGGGCGCTTCGCGGCGGGCTTGTCCCCCCGGGGTGCATCGTAGAGGGGCGCGAACACGGCAAACAGGAACAGCCCCAGGAGGCCCACGCCGGCGACGGCGAGACCCATGCCAAAGAACTGGTACGCTTCGGCCTGGAAAGCGGTCCAACTCAGCAAGAAGCCGAACACGCCGATCGCAAAGACGACGCTTGCCAGCAAGATGTAACCGGTACGGCCGATTCCCTTCTCCATGTGCATCCCGCTGGTTCCAGCGGAGTGCCCCCATATGAAGGGACCGAATGGGCGCCGTGGCTTAATTGCGGGGCTCCAGGACCTCGACATCGACGCGGAAATCCAGTTCCGCCATGTCGGTCGAGCCTTCCTTCATGCCCTTGACCGTCGCTTCGGCCGCCTGCTTGACCAGGCCGGCCAGGTCTGCCACGTCGCCCTTCATGCCGTCTTGAAGGACGTGCTCCGCTTCGCTGGCGTTGCGACCCAAGGCGATGCCGCATCGGTCGATGGCGTTGCCGTCCACGTCGCAGTGATAGATGACCGGCTCCGTCCCTTGGCGGTCGAAGCCCGCCACCAGGATGCCGACGCCAAGGGGGCGCCGGTAGGACATACCCAGTTCGTGCAGGTAGTCGCTCAGGCTCAGGCTCACTTCCTTGGGGCTGATCTCCGAGCCGAGGACGAACTTGTGGTTGATGGCCAGGTCACGCAGGAGTTGTCGCACCTGGTTCGTGTC
>JBFKXH010000052.1:0-8235 GCA_041638175.1 Thermoplasmatota archaeon | reverse complement strand
CGCTCGCCGTCAGGAGCAGGGTCTCGGTCGAATCGTGCGTGATGACCACGGTCGCGGTGCCACTGCCGCCGGTACCGCCGTCGCCGCTCAGGTCGACCACGGTCCAGCGCATGTAGCCCACGGATCCCGTGTCGTCCAGCAAGAAGCTCGGGTCGCGCTTGATCGCACCGTCCGCGCCTTGCATGACGGCCACGGCTCCGAGGTCCCATAGGAGCGTCTGGTCGGGGAAGTGGCGCGTATTGGCCTTGAACATGAGGGCACTGGTGTCCAGGTCGATGCCGAAGCCCGTGGCGTCGTCGCCACTGCCTTCCACGCGCACGTGGCCATTTTGGTCGATCCAGACCGCCATGAAGGTGGAACTGCTGCCGCCGCCTTGGGTGGTCATGTCGAGCTGGAATGCTTCGCCGAGCCGAGCCAGTGCGGCTTGGAACCCGATGGAATCGTCCAGTGGATCCACGTGGAAATCGGTCAGGACCGTGCCGGTGCACGCGATCGTCACGTGCCGCGGCTGCGTGGTCAACGTACTGACAAGGTTCGCCTCGACGCCTGGGCCACCGCAACTTTGGGCGCTGGTGACATGGGTGAAGGTCAAGGTCACGGTCTGGGTCCCGGCAGTCGCAAGCAGTTGCACGTGAGAATCCGGGCTGCTGGGCGTCGCCTTGACGGGCGCGTCCATGGCGATATGCATGATGCGTAGTGTTGCCACGTCCAGCAGCTGCGCGCCGCTGACCGTGGCGTCGGCGGTGCCGACCGGTTGGCCGTCCACTGCGTGCAGCCGAGGGGATGTGAACGTGGCGTCGAACGCTGATCCTGCCTTGATCTCAAGTTGTCCACTGTTGGCGGATCCCTGCAACAGGGGCAGCGGGGACGCGGCCAGCTTGATGTTGCCGGAGGCCGGCCCGCTGGTCTGGCTGGTGCTCAGTTGTTCCAGACTGGCATGGATCGTGGCAAAATCCTGCTTGACGCCCGACATGTGGTTGTTCTCCCGGTCCGCGACCCATTCGGGCTGGGTGTTGAGGGTCCATAGAAGGAATGCTGTGCTGAACAACGCGAACACAAGGACCGCAGCGACGACGCTGCTGACGCCTTCGTCTTTCATGCCCAAGCGCCGGCCCCGAGGGTCCCACTTGTGTTGCTTGCATTGACGTTCAATGCCCATGGAGGCGCCGTGGCCCCCAGGCTATGCTGATTCAGGCAGTTGCCCTGGTTGTTCAGGCCGCGGCAGAGCTCAAGCCGGAACTGATGGATCGTGCTGCCAGCCTGGGCATCGAAGCGGATCTCGAAAGCCCCGAGGGTGGTCTTGGTCGTGGCATCGCCGGGCACGCCCTCCCGCGCATAGATGTCCCCCGTGGTCGTCTGGAGCTTGATGACGCCTTGACTTCCGTCACTGTCCAGGGTCGAACCGGAGATGTCGATGTCTCCGGCAGCCACGATGATGATGTCGCCGCCTCCGTTGGTGAACACCTGGTTGACCATGGTCACGGCGCCTTGGGTGCTGACGACGTTCAGGTCGTTGCTGCTCCCGCCGCCTTCCAAGAAGATGTCCGCGTTGACGACGACGCTCCCGGGCGCTTGGAAGACGAAGTTGTCGCCGGTCTGGAAATCCTTGATGTCCAAGGGTCCTGCCGTCGCGGGGATGATGAGGCCATCTCCAGACGCGTCGTCGACCACGTAGCCGACCGATTGTCCGCTCGTGCAGCTGGTGGCCGTCTTGCAGTCGCTGATGATGCCGATGCCGATCCAAGTGTCCTGGTCGCCACCGCAGACGCCGTCGTTGTCCACGTCCTTGCAGCCGTGGTCGCTGCCACCGCTGGTCCCATTTGCGATCTCCAGCGTACGGGTCGTTGTCGTGACGCCGCCGTCAGCGTCCGTCACAGTGAGCGTGATCACGTAGATGCCGTCGGCTGTGAATGTGTGACTGGCCGCCGCGCCCGTGCTGGTGGTGCCGTCGCCCCAGTCCCAAACGTAGGTGAGCGCTTTGCCCTCCGGGTCGCTGCTACCGCTTGCGTCACCGCTTACGGTGCGGTCCGTGAATGTGAAACTGACATCGACGTTGGGCGGGTTGTTGCCGCCGGTCCCTCCATCGGGATCTTCGTCACTGTCGCGGCATCCGTCGCCGTCTGCGTCGCTGGTGCCGTCGCTCGTCCAGCCGGTGACCCCTTGCGGGCAGGCATCCACGCCGTCCAGGATCCCGTCGTTGTCGTCGTCCGGGTCACAGGCGTCGCCCAGTGCATCCCCGTCCGTGTTGGTCTGCGCCGGATTTGCCACCAACGGACAGTTGTCACTGGCGTCGGCGACGCCGTCGCCGTCATCGTCCGCATCGCAATCGTCACCCATGGAATCCCCGTCCGTGTTGGTCTGGGCGGGGTTGCTGATGAGCGGACAGTTGTCGAGCGCGTCCACGACGCCATCACCGTCGGCGTCGCCGCTGAAGGCGCCCCGTTCTCCTTCTTGCAGGAGCACCTTCTTGTCATAGACGAGCACGGCACCCAGCGGGGTCACGTTGGGGTCGTTGCAACTGACGACGATGGAGTCACCGATGCGCCAGTTCTTGCCGTCTTGTGCTTGCGCCGAGAAATCCGAGAGCGGTTTGGATTCTTCGAACCCGCCGCAATTGACCAGGAACCGCCCCTCGCTCATGGAGAGCTTGTCGCCTCCATTGTGCTTGAAAAGGTAGTTGCTGGTGCCTTTGGCGACTTCCAGATCGACGCGTGCTTTGGCGTTCTCGTCATCGAATTCGCCGAGCACGAAAATGCTGACGCCGGCGAACACCGTGAGCGTGACCCCAAGCATCAGGACCGTACCGACGACGGAAGAGACAGCTGAATCTCCATGACCACCCATGATGGTTCGGCTTACATGAGACCAAATGTAAACATATGGGTGGCGTTCCCGACCCTTGTTGACCAGAGATGGTGGGGTCGTCGATTCGACGGTGATCAAAGCGTTCCGTACTCAGAAAACCGAGGGCGATGTCCTGGAGGCGGATGAGATCATTCTGGCCAATGCCGAAGAACTGGGAGATGTGGCTCCAGACATGACTCTGGGCTACATCGACCCGGCCACGGGCCAACCAATCGGCGCGGATGCCCATGAGGATGATGGCGAGTCATCGGCCGGTGAGCCCGACGATGCAATCAATTCGCAGGAAGATGAAAACATCGTCCTGCCTGCCGTGGTCCCAGGCAGCTCATTGAGCGTCACGTCACCCAACATGCGCTTGACGGACCGGCTCATGCAGGACACGACCGTCACCGTCAAGGGAAGCCGCATCGGGCGGATGGTGTCTGCAGCCGTCGTCATCCTATCCCTTGTGGGCCTGACCGCTGAGCGCCGTTGGGCGCGCATCACGCCGGTCGACTTCTACACCATCGGGGGCATCAAGATCGTGTATCTTGCTCCGGCCGTCGCGATCCTGGCTGCGACCTTGGTCGTGCTGTTCATGTTCTACCCGGCCAAACGGCAGATGAGCGTCCGGCTCATGGCCGATCAGGCCTCCGAATGGGAGCGCGTCCAGCAAGAGGCCGGCACCCTCCGGTGGCAGATCATCATCGGCAGCGGTGTCTTGCTGGTCGGTGTCCTCTTCACCATGGTCGCCTACGATACCCTGCCTGACGATCGTGTCATCGCCGGCACCGTGATGGGCGCTATCATCACGTTGGCAGGCTTGCTGACGTCCGCCATGGGCCTGGCAAAGCGCTCTGCGTTGCACCGCCTCTATGTGCAGACCCTTGGCCTCTACCAATTGGAGACCATGGGCTTGGGGGGCATGGCGGACGAACGGGTCAAACCGGTCCTGCAGTCCTTGGATCAACTGCTCGGGGCGCTGCCCGACGCCGTGGTCAAGGAATACATGAAGACAGACGAAGCCAAGGTCTACCTCCAACTTGTTTCGGAGATGGACCATGAGTGACGAGGTCGAAGAAGTCCCCGAAGTGGCCATGAGGGACACGGAGGAGACCGACGAGGAAGCCATCGAACGGGCGATGAAGGCCAAGGCGAGCCTGGCCGCACGCATGCGCGCCATGATGGAGGATGTCCCTGAAGCCAACGGTGCTGCTGAAGCGCCCGCCATCGAGACCGAGCTGGAGGAGCCCCTGCTCGTGGACACGGAAACGGAAACGCCGGTCGTGGACGACGATGCCGATGAGCTCACCTCCTTCGCAGATCGCCTGCGACAAGCGACCGAGGTCGCCGAAGAAGTCCCAGAAGAAGCCGGGCCGCCGCGAGGTAACCGGGTCCTGCAATGGTTCTTGGGCCGCGAAGAACAAGAAGAAGGCGAAGGGGACATCACGGTCATCGAGCCAGTGCCCGAAGGATGGCACGAAGTGGAATTCTATGCCGTCGAGCCGCCGTTTGCCTTCGTGCGCATCGAGCGACACGAGATCACTGGCGAACTACGCTACCGGGTCCACGAACCCGAACTCAATGAAGAGGAAGAAGAGGTCCTGGACTTCGTGCAAGAAGCGCTGGTCCGTGGGCTCAACGAAGACCCCGGCGAACTGGACCAAGAAGAGCGCGGCGCGTACCTTGCGACCGCCGTGCACCAGATCCTCAAGGACTACCGCATCCGCATCGACAAGATCGGGCAGGCCCGCGTCGAATACTTCGTGCGCCGCAATTTCCTGGGGCTCGGCCCGATCCATGCCATGATGCACGACCCCGAGATCGAGGACATCTCGTGCGACGGGCCCCACCACAATCTGTTCGTCTTCCACCGGGTCTATGAGACCATGATGACGGACATCAAGTTCCGCGACGACGCGGACCTGGACGGATACGTCATCCGGCTCGCGCAACGCGGTGGCAAGGCCATCAGTATCAGTGCACCGATCCTGGACGCCGCCCTGCCGGATGGGTCCCGTCTGCAGGCGACCCTTGGCAAGGAGGTCACCGAGAACGGATCCACGTTCACCATCCGGCGCTTCAAGCCGGATCCGTTCACGCCGGTCGATCTGATGCGCTTTGGCTCCATGAGTGCCGAGCAGCTGGCCTGGTTCTGGCTCATCGTCGAACACGGCCTGAGCTTGATCTTCAGCGGCGGCACGGCCAGTGGAAAGACCACCGCATTGAACGCGATCAGCCAGTTCATCCCGCAGAATTCCAAGTTGGTGTCCATCGAAGACACCCGCGAGGTCAACCTGCCCCACAAGAACTGGATCAAGTCCGTGACCCGCGCAGGGACCACCTCGCACGGGCCCGGCGAGATCGGCATGTTCGAACTGCTCAAGGCCGCACTGCGCCAGCGCCCGGATTACATCCTGGTCGGTGAAGTGCGTGGCATCGAAGCGACCGTGGCGTTCCAGGCCATGGCGACCGGCCACGCCGTGTACTCCACCATGCACGCAGACAGTGCGCGCAGCGTCGTCTACCGGTTGGAGAACGAGCCGATCAACGTGCCGCGTCTCGTGCTCCAGGCATTGGACGTCATCGCCATCCAAGCGCAGGTGCGCAAGGACGGCAAGCGTGTACGGCGCGTCAAGGAGATCGTCGAACTGGTCGGCATCGACCCCACGAGCCGCGAGCTCCTGACCAACAAGGTCTTCGAATGGGACCCCGCGACCGACACCTTCCGCTTCCTCGGCCGCTCCTACATGCTCGAGCGCATCGCGTCTGAGAAGAACTGGGGCATGGGCCGCATGCGCCAGGAATTCGACCGGCGCGTCCTTGCCATGGAGAAACTTACCTCCCTCGGGCTGCGCACGGTGGAAGAGATCACAAGCTTCGCCAAGGCCTATTCCCGCAATCCGGAAGCGGCGATGGAGCGCTTGGAGACGACCCATGCCTAGCGGCCCGACGGTCTTTGACCAGACCGCACTGCGCATGTACGGCACCTTCGCCCGCGGACGGCTGACCAACCACCCAGAACTGGGATCGAAGCTGGCCAAGGCCGGCGTCGAACTGGTCCCGACCGCCTACCTGGCCAGCCTCTACTTGCGTGTCACCGTCACCAGTCTGGTGGGCGTGGGGTTGTTCTTTCTCTACTTGATCCTGGCCGGCGGCCCTGCCAACGCGGACCCCGTCCTGATGCTGGCCACACTGCTGTCCGGCTTGATCTTCGGCATCATCACGTTCAGCTACTACATGCTGTGGCCGGACCTGAAGATCGCCAGTCGTGGTCGTGATATCGACGGCCACCTGCCCTACGCGTTGAACTTCATGGCGGCGATGAGCAGCGCCGGCATCATCCCCGACGAGGTGTTCGGCGCCTTGGGAAGGCAACCGGTCTACGGCGAGATCGCTCGCGAAGCCAACATGATCCACCGGGACACCAGCCTGTTCTCGAAGGACCTTCTGCAGGCACTGCGTGACGGGGCCGCCCGCTCACCCAGCACACAGCTTGCAGAGTTCTTGCAAGGTGCCATCACGACGGTCACCAGTGGAGGGGACCTGTCGACCTACTTCATGGCCAAGAGCGAACAATTCGCCTCGGAAAATCACCGAAAGCACCGTGGCTTCATCGAATCCATGGGCGTGATGGCCGAATCCTACGTGGTCGTGGCCGCGGCCGCACCGCTCTTTCTCATCGTCATCCTCAGTGTCATGTTGCTCTTGTCGGACACGGACGATCCGACCCGATACCTGAACGTCATCGTCCTGCTGGCGATGCCCGCGATCCATGCGGTCTTCGTCTACATCCTTCGCACCATGAGGCCTGCATGAACCGGTTCGCTGAACTCCTGATCCCTGCGGGACTTGCTGTCATCCTTGGGCTGGTGGCCTCCTTCGGCTCCGGCGTCACCCGGGATGTCGCCATGATCTTGTTGATGGTCACCGGCCTGGTCTTCATCGGGATCGTCATGTGGCGCGCCCAGCGCGTCGATCCGGACGTGGTCCTTGGCGGCCCCGGCTACCATGCAAGCCTGCCCCTCTGGATGTGGGGCCTGCACGGCGTCGTCACGCTGCAATACGTACTGGGCGTCGTGCTGGTCGTCTTCTCCGCCATGCGGGAATTCGGGCTCCTTGATGCCAAGGCGCCCCTTTGGTTCGTGGAGACCGTGCCGGCGCTCATGTCATCGTTCCTCATGCTTCTGGCCATCACGGCCGTGTGGAAGACGACCGAGAAAGGCTTCGTCTCCACCTGGTACAGCCGGGGCCACGGCGTCCTGCTCTTCGTGGCCGGCATCTCCGTGCTCGGCCTGGGGGTCTACCGACTGATGGTGCCCGATGGGTTCCTTGTCAGCAACGAGCTGATGGTCTACATCCTGGTCATCACGTTGGCGATCGGGACGCAGATGCTGTTCAACACCAGCCTACCGACCCTTTTCGACTTCACCAATGGCATCGCGAAGGCGATCAACCGCAAGGGAGACGAGCGATCCACGCCGCCGGTCGTGTACGCGGGTGTATTGGCGTTGCTCATCGGAGCCGGGCTGATCTGGGTCACCGCCCAGTTCAACCTGTTACGAGGCTTCGGCGGATTCGGCGACGAACGCTCGGTGTATGTCATCGTCCTGATCCCGGTCATCCTCTCGGTCTTCTTCACGATCAGTGCCTTCGGCGTCTGGCGAGAAGCCCGGCGAGGATTGTTCGCCAGCAAGATCTCGACCAAGCTCCGCAACAACCTCATCGTCTACTCGAGCAGCGCATTGGCCGGGATCCTGTTTGGCTCCCTTCTGGTCCGTGTGCTGGTCAACGACGTCGCGACCCTCGGAGCCTTGACCCTGACCCATGAGCACTCCAAAGACCTCGTGGCCTTGACCGTCATCTCGACCACCGCGCCGATCGGTTTGTACCTGCACAAGGCCCATCGCAACGTGCGCAACATCGAGGCTCGGCTCCCTGACCTTCTCAACGATCTGGCCGAAAGCCGCCGCGCGGGCCTGACCATGTTCGCCGCGTTGAAGGCCGCGACGCGCGCAGACTACGGCGCCCTCTCCGCCGAGGTCAAGAAGATGAGCGCGCAAGTCGGATGGGGTGTGCCGTTCAATGATGCGCTACTGCAATTTGCCGATCGCGTCAAGACTCCCCTCGTGCAACGCTCCGTGAGACTCGTCGTCGAATCCAGCCGCACCGGGGGCAACATCACGGCCGTGCTGAAAGCCGCCGCCCGGGATATCCGGGAAATGAAAGGCATCGAAGAAGACCGTCGCGTCACCATGAGCACCTACCTCATCGTCGTCTACGTGGTGTTCTTCGTCTTCTTGGTCGTCATCGCGTCCCTGGAATCCCAGTTCGTCCCGCAGATCCTGCAAGCCAACCAGGAGATCGACGAAAGCAGCCTGCAAGCCACCT
>JBFKXH010000051.1:0-8241 GCA_041638175.1 Thermoplasmatota archaeon | reverse complement strand
CCTTCCAGCTCCATGTAGACGTCGGCTGCCTCACAGAACACGCCTTCCACGGCGTCTGGAACCTGCCCCGTCTCGAGCGTGATGACGATGGTCTTGCCTTGGTTGGTCAGGCGCTTGAAGAGGTGAAGGATGGCTTCGATCTGCTCGGTGGATCGAAACCCATCTCCCGAGGCGCGCAGGTGATCTGACAGGAATTTGCTGAATGCATCGAAGATCACCACTTCTTGGGTGTACAGTTCGCGGGCGGTGGCGATGCGTCGCAGCAGTTCCTGCTTCGGAGCCCTCGCTCCGATCTGCGGGTGGACCGGGATCACGACCAGTTGTTCCAGGAGAATATGTCCGAACACCTGGTAATCGAGGGAGGCCATCTGGTCCAGGAATGCACGCGTCGTGAGCTCGGTGGATACGTAGGCGGTCGAGTGGTTGTGGTCGACCAGGCCCGTAAGGAGGCGCTGACAGACGATGCTTTTTCCAGCACCCCTGGGGCCTTTGATCGCGATGAGGCTTCCGGAGGGAAGGCCCCCGCCGAGGCGTTCGCACAGGTCGTCTCTTTCCAGCGTGAAATCCAGGCTCACGGCCCGACCTCATAGTACACCACGGTGTCTCGGCTTCCTGCGGGACCAAGGATCTCGATGATGCGGTCCCCGACCGGTTGGGGGCCCGCCACGACCAGGCTTGCGATCTGGCCGGGAGCCACGACCAGGCTGCCGGGGTGATCGAAGACGCTCCGGCTCGGCTCGACGGGTGCCCCATCGATGAGCATGACGAGTGCATCCAAGGCGATCGGGCGCTGGCCGGAATTCAGGACGTGGATCTGCAGGGGTTCGTCTTGCAGGGTGGCCGCGTCGTTGAGGATCGTGATGGAGGTCTCCAGTGAGGCTGCTTGACTTTCTGCACGGCCATCCATGGCGCGTGCCATGGCCCCCCCTTGGTCGACGATGACGCCGGCAAGCAAGCCTGCGGCAAGCACCGCGCCGATGAATGTGATCATGTCCGAGATGCCGGCTGCCATCAGAGCCTCCAGCTTGTCACGGACCCGTCCTGCGTCGCCAGCACGACGGTCGACGGGGAGGGGGCGGTCACTTCGATCGACAAGGTCATCCCGGCGGCCCACGCCGCGGACGCGCGACCATTGACCAAGACATCATCAATGGGGACCGGACCATTGTCCAACAAGACCCGGATGCCCAAGGCATCCAAGGTCCGGTGGCCATCATTGATCGCGGTGATGGTCACGGTCCCACCAGTGGCGCTCACGGACGTGATCGCCATGTCCGTGGCCAGGATCGTCGCTTGCTTGGTACTCCACGCGGCACGGGCCTGTGCCAAGGCGTCTTCAGCATCATGGGCCGTATCGATCAAGGCCGCACCCGTGTAGACGGTGGAAATGAGCAAGATGGCTGCGACGCCGACGCCTGCGAACCCCATCAGAGATCACCAAAGTCGTTGCGGACCTGGTTGCGTAGGGTGCGGCGCTCTTCAGGGCCAAGGCGTTCGTTGAACAGGTTGTTGAGGAACACCAGGTTGGCTTGGTGCACGCTCGTGAGGCGACGCGGTGAGAGTCCCAGATTGGACCAGGTGGCGTGTGGGTCCCGGTCGACGCTGCCCGCCGCCAGCACGCAGAGCCAATCATAGGCGGATTGTTCCAGCCACCCGATGTCGCGGTAGTAGTCGAGGCACAGGAAGATGGCTTCGGGGGGCATCTTCTCTTGTAGCTCGTCGATCCAGCTCAGGGCCATGAACGTGGGGCGCGGCGCACCGATGAACGAATGGCTCTCGGCCATTGTGCGGGGCACGTCGACCTTCAGTGGCTCGTGGTCGCGGGTCGGCTTGCCCGCTTCGGGTGCTGGCCGGCGTCGGTCGTGGTCCGGCCAGGGATGCCGGGATACGTCATGGACCGGCACCGGGTCGCCCAGGTCTTCCGGCGAAGGCGGGGGAAGCTCATCCCAGCTGGGCATGTTCGGCTTCGGCTTGGCAGGCGCGGTCTCGTCGGGTCGCCGGATGGATTGTAGCAGCGAGGCGACGTCGCGTCGGGCGACGTCGTCAAAGACGGCCGGCTCGGCGTCGTCCAAGAACGGGTTGTACCGGACCGAAAGGAGCTCAGAAAGCGTGTGCACGTCGTCCAGGTTCTCGGTCAAGGTGGCCAGATGCTGGGCCACCATGGTCTCGCTTTTCTCGAAGGCCTCCTTGAGCGAAGCCATCTCTTCGCGCAGGGCGTCGAGTTGTGGGTTCCTTGCAGGCTTCGTCGGTTGCATCACGGGTGCGGCCTCGGGTTTTTGGATGGATTGGAATCGGACTTGTGGGGCGGCTTCCTTGGGGTCGCGTCGCTTCGCCATTGTCTACCGCCTCGGACTTGGGTTGTAGGAGAGAGAAGAGGAAGAGGGATCAGATCGGCTCAGTAGAGCTTCTCGTAGGGTTCGTCCAGGACACGCGGCGTCGACAGTTCGATGAACGTCGGGCTGCCGTTGGGCAGCACGATGGTCACGGTCAGGTCTTCGTCCGCACCGATGTCAAGGCGGTCGCCCCAGCTTTGGTCATTGGTGACCGGGTTGGCGTCCGGGTCCGGGTCGAAAGTGCCCAGGATCCGGATCAAGTACATCTCGTTGCCATCAATGCTGTTGCCGGTCGCGGCACCTTGGGGTTCGGCGGTGAAGTAATCACCGGCCGTAAGCGTCGGTGCACCTGCCTGGTCCTGCTCCGGACTGTCGGTGAAGGCGTACGTGGTGACGCCATCGCCGGTGTCAAGGAGTACCTCGACAGCCTCGAAGTTGACGCTACCGGAACCGGCGGCCAGACGCACGTACAGGTGCAGTTCGTCCATGGCCTCCACACCGGCGGCATCGTTGCCATCGATGGTGGTGGTGTCCGTGGTGTCGGCGCCCGAGATGTCCACGCCGTAGGCGCGGACGATGCCGAGGGCGTTGGCCACATCGGCACTGGCTTGACTGCCGGTCGCCTTCGACTGGCTTTGCAGGTCACCACCGACGCTGACCAGGACACCGGCGGCGACTGCCGCCACCAGCACCGTCGCGATGAAAACGATCATCGTCCCGATGCCGACCTGGGCTTGTTCTTCCATTGCAAATTGGTTGGCTTTCATGGAGCCACCTCAGAACAGTTGGACGAACGTGTTGCCGCCGAACGTGTCAGGGGACGTGAACGCCACACTGGCCGCGTTGCCGGCTGCGGGGATCAAGTCGATGCTCACGCTCACGCTTTCCGTGAGCGGCGAGCTCGGCGTGAATGTCAAGGACAGCAGTTCACCTGCTTCCAGGACATTGTCCCCGTCGCCTCGGATGTTGGCTGCGGTGCCCGTGGGCTGCTCCAGAATGGAGCCGTCCGTATACTGCACCACCACGTTGTCCAGATCGATGGGTTCGGAGCCCGCACCGAGGGTCAGGTAGACGATGACGTCCTCCATGTTGGTGGCGTCCGCGTCGGTGTCCTCGCCGTACACGCTCTGCACGTACAGGTTGCTGGCCACGTTCTCCGTCGCTTCGTTTCCAGTGGCGACGGCCTTGCTCTGCAGGCCACCGCTCACGTTGATCAAGACGCCAGCCGCGACCGCGGCAACCAGAATGGTCGCGATGAACACGATCATGGTGCCGATGCCGACTTGGGCGTCGTCGTCTTTCTTCAGGGTAGGGATTTTGGTGGACATTGGGAACACCAGAACCACTGACATGGATGTGGGGTATTGAAGCGCTGGTGAAACGGACTCGGCCGACGTGCCAGACCGGCCGAGTGCCCAATTCCCTTTTCGCTACATTTTAGTAAAAAAAGCAGGCCCTTAGGAGAAAACGTGGCCATCGTAGGCGATTTCCGCCCCATTTCGAGGACCATGGGCTTAAGTAAGGTCGTGGTCCATGGCCGGATTCGTGTTGTTTGGGGCGAGCACGGCCGGAGGTGGCGGGCATGGTCAATGACCGGCTGCGCGCCGGCTTGAGTCCGGAGCGCTTTGCACGCGAAGGCATCCAGCAAGCTGCCGAGGCGCTGACAGAGCGCCGGGAAGTGAAGGTGAAGCTCCCCGCCAGCCATGTCCTTCGTCTGTATTACTTGAAGCTCACGGCCAACATGACCTACAGTGATGTGGTCGAAGATGCCCTTGCGCGTTACTTCAAAGAGCTGGACACGCCCGAGCCCCCTTCCCTGTAGTGTGCCGCATCCGGCGACGGACCCAAGGAGACAACGCGTCGGCGCATAGGGATAAGTAGGGGAACGGCGACTGAAGCGCATGAAGTGGGCGATCGCCATTCTTGTGGTCAGCATGCTGGCCGGATGTTCTGAAGACAGCAAACCTGCGGTCGAGGACGACCCCTTTGCCGACATTCCCTCTGAAGACCTGAAGACCGGCAAGGGCTTGATCCGCGGCGTCGTCGTCGACACGGCAGTGACCCCGATCGCTGGCGCCACCATCACGATCTCGGGCCAAGAACTGGAGACCACCAGCACCGAGAACGGCGCCTTCGTGTTCACGAACCTGGAGCCGGGCAACTACTTCCTTGAGATCACCAAGGTCGGGTACTCTGAAGTACAGCAAGGGACCGAGGTCGTGGCGGACATCGTCGACCCTGCTGTGGTCCGCGTCATGCTGGAGCGCCTGCCTGGCACGGAGCCCTACATCCTGTCGGGCCACTACCAGGGTTGGATCGCTTGTGAGTACCAGTACGCGTTCTTTTTGGGGTCCTGCGACCAGGGAACCGGCCTGTTCGGAGAACCCGACTCCGCAGTCTACTTCCCGGTCGACGCCCGCGAACCCGAATGGGTCCAGATGGAGGTCACCTGGGACCACACCCAAGAATTCGGCAAATCGCTGACCATGACCATGGGTGCATGCGAAGCAGAATACTGCAGCCCGTACGATTTCGGGGAAAACACCCTATGCCAGAACTGGGGCCCCGTGCTTCTGTGGTGCAAGGTGGGCAACGAACAATCCACCCGCAGCGGCTACGGCAGCAACTACATGCTCAACAGCACCGGTCTCGGGACTAGCGGGGCGGCAGGGATCGCCATCGATATGAGCGCAGATTGCAGTGCCTGCACCCCTCCGGAGACGCCCTTCTGTGGCGCCGCATGTGGGGTCGGCTTGATCCTCGAGCAGACGTTCGATTCCTACCTGCACGTGTTCTACAACTTCACGCCTGATGAGGAGTGGTTCTTCCTGGAAGATGGAGAGCACGAAGTCCCCGAAGGCGGTTGAAGGCGCTCGAAGCCGCACGCGCGGCGTTTCACGACGCGGCACATAACGATAAGTAGCGGCCGTAGGCCTTTGTGCATCCATGAAGTGGATCCTGATGCTCGTGATCGTGGCCTTTGCCGGCTGTTCTGAAGGCAAAGGCGGCCAAGCGGAGGACGACCCGTTCACGGGGGTCGACGTGGGCCCGATCGATGAAGGCAAGGGCGTCATCCGGGGCGTCGTCGTCGATCAGACGATCAGGCCGATCGCCGAGGCGACCGTTGCCATGCAGGATGGGAGCCAGGAGGTCACGACCAACCAGAACGGCCTCTTCGTCTTGAGCAACATCGAACCAGGAAACCACTTCCTGACGGTCAGCAAAACGGGCTATTCCAAGGTCCAACAGAACGTAGAGGTGGAAGCCGGCGTGGGCGAACCACCGGCGGTCCGCGTCCTTCTGGAGAGGCTTGAAGGGACCGAGCCATACATCATCCCCGACCACTACCAAGGATGGGTGGCCTGCGAGTACTTGATCGGCTTCGACCTCCGGCCCTGTGACTTTGGCACCGAACATTTCGGGGAGCCCGATTCGACGGTCTATTTCGCGATCGACCCCCGGCAGCCCGAGTGGGTCCAGATGGAGATCTTTTGGGAACACACCCAAGAGTTCGGCAAGCGCATGACCATGACCATGGGTGCGTGCGGGGATCAATATTGCAGCATCTATGACGAGGACGCCATGCTCTGCCAGACCTGGGGGCCCTCGTCCCTTTGGTGCAAAGTAGGTCTTGAAGAGGTCATCCGTGGCGGCGCGGGCTACGGCGGCCAAGGCATCAATGAGACCGCCCTCGGCCACGGGAAGGCGGCCGGCATCGGCCTGGACATGAGTGCCGATTGCCAAGCATGCACGCCGGAGGCCACCCCATACTGTGGTGACGCCTGCGGTGTGGGCATCATCCTGCAACAGACGTTCGACGCTTACGTCCACACGTTCTACAATTTCCAGCCGACGGCCGACTGGCTGTACCTGGAAGATGGCAAGCACGAAGTGCCTGGCGGCTGATGCGCCGTGAGCGCGGCGGTCCAGGAGATCTTTGCTGCGCTCAGATTGTAGGAACCCTTCGTCGCGTGCAGGCACCGAAGGCCAGCTCGCGTCGTTGCCTGGTCAAGTCACCTGGCCTGGGGCCTAGATGACCTGAACCTCATCGATCTCGTGGTGCCGCTTGGCGATGTGGCGGATCGAACTGATGTTGCGCCCGCCCTTTCCGATGGCCTTGCCCTTGTCCTTTGCCTCGACCTCGACGATGGCGCGGATGCGAAGCTCGGTCTCGCCGTCCTTGTCGATGCTGTTGGTCTCCATGCGGATGGAGGCAACATCGAACGGCTTGAACAGATTGCGTACGAAGATCTGCTTGTCTTCGTCCCACTCCACGAACTTGACGTCCTTCTTCAGGAGATTGCGCATCAGTTCCAGGTTCTTGGCTTCCTTGCCAAGCGCCTGACCCAGGTGCCCTTTCTCCGTGATGAAGACGATGCGTTCGCCTTCATCGACCGCATCGCGGATGCGTGCCCGAAGGCGCTTCTCGGCCTCGTTGATGAGGCCGATGGCTTCCATCGAGAGATCCAGGTCGCCCATGTTACTTGGCCAGGCCGAGGATGTCCGATTCGCCGGCATCCACGATGGCGAGCGCAGAGATGGCAAAGGGCTTCCCGCAAGCTGGACCCAGTTGGGTTCCAAGGCCGGCGAAGTCGTGCACGGGCACGCTCTTTTCGTCGGCCGCAGCGCGGATCTCTTCTTGGGCGGGGCTGTTGTTGGCCAGGACGACCAGTTTGGCCTCCCCGGCACGGACCGCCTTCAGGGTCTGATCGGCCCCGATGAGGGCGGTCCCTGTAGCGATCACGGTTCTCAGGCTTCGTTGTACGTCCATTTTCAGGCCTCCTCGTTTTCTTCAGGTTGGGGTTTGCCTTCCGGTTCTTCGCCTTCGGGCGCACCGCTGGCGACAGCGGTGAATGCGTCTTCGTCGAAGGACATGTCGTCCTCCTCCGGTTCTGGGATGGTGTTCTTGGGCTCAGGCATGGTCTTGACCAGCTTGGCCAGCTTCGGGCCGTCCATGGCCAAGCGCACGGCGCCGGTACCCAGGTTGACGGGCTGGCCGACGATGATGTTCTCGGCCACACCGTTCAGGGGGTCCACTTCGCCGATCATGCCGGCGGTGAGCAGGTGGTCGACCGTGATCTCGAAGGCGGCACGGGCCAGGATCGAGCTCTTTTGGCCCGAAACACCCTGGCGGCCGATGGCCTTGACCTCACCGTCTGCGGTCATCACGTCGGCGACCAGCATCAAGTGCCGGTAGTCGACCTGGAGACCTTGGCCACGCATGGTGGCGTCCGCTTCACGCATGATGGCGACGCGGGCCGCTTCAACACCGAGGACCTCTTGGATCTGAAGGATGTCGTTGGTGACCACGCGGCTTCCGGCGACGCCCTGTACTTCCAGGATGGCGCGCAGGTTGCTGCCTTCCGAGTACAGGATGTAGCCGCCCTCTTTCTCATCCTTGCGGATGACCAAGCGCGTGATGCCATCGATGCCCTTGACCTTGACTTTCTTCAGGTCGTCGACCGCCTTCTGGAGGTTCTTGTAGTTGGGTTCGCCGAGGGTGACGAGCACTTGCTTTTCGCCCTCTTCCCACTTGCTCTGGATCTTGCGCACGCGGCGGCACGCTTCGGCCACCTCTTCCATGGTGACATCCTTGTCCTTCATGAGCGAGGCCTTGGGGACCACATTGATCTCCAAGGTACCCAGGTCACTCTGGATGTCGGCGATGTCGCCAAGGGTGGTGGTCTCGATCTGGTTGGCGATGGCGGTGGCCTTCTTGCGGTCGGCCTTGACATCGTCGTCCAGGAAGATCGTCATGGTGGGCGTGCTCGGCTGGCGCCGGGCGTCCACGATCTCGATGAGACGGGGAAGACCCAGTGTCACGTTGATCTCAGCCACACCGGCAAAGTGGAAGGTACGCATGGTCATCTGCGTACCGGGCTCACCGATGCTCTGTGCACTGACGATG
>JBFKXH010000050.1:0-8253 GCA_041638175.1 Thermoplasmatota archaeon | reverse complement strand
CTACGTGACAGGTCTGCCCCGCATGCGCCACAAGAGATCATGCCGGCTCCAAGAACAAGCGGAACGGGGCACTTGCCACGTCGGTGAAGCCGACCGGGCGCTCACAGAACAAAGTCATCTCGATGTCATCGCTTTTTTCGCTGATGTCGAACGTAAGATCCAATTGGGACCAAGTGGCGGTCACGGATGCCTGCGCCTCCAGGTCATCTTTGAGAACGGCCGCATCCCACGTGCGCAGATGGGCGCCGCATTCGGCGGTCGTGGGCGCTTTGGCCCAGAACGTAACATGCAACGTCACGTCTTTCTCAAGGGTCTTGTCGGGGATGCCCGTCACAGTCTGTTGGATCGTAGGCCGATCCCCGGATGTGGGCGCGTTGGAGATCGGCAGCAAGGCGTGTGCTGTGCCTGCGTATGGCGTGTCCGTATCCCGCACGGGCTCGGGTGGCTCCAGGTCGTTGCCCGGGGTCCAGGCCGCTGCGAAGGTCGTGCCGCTGCCTCCCTCGAAGCCCAGGTCGGTGAAGCCGAGGTCTGCGGCCGTGGTGTCGGTCTGGTAGATGTCCACCTCGTCGATCCATACTTCGTCGGGACGCTGGGCATCTACGGCCAAGGCGGCGTTGGTGTTGCCATAATCCGGGTCCGTGAAGGTGTTGCCGATGGCAAGGCGATAGACGCGCTCGTGCGGCATGTACCGTCCGTCTCCATCCAGGTCGTATTCCTGTTCATCCGTCTGGAAGCTTCCACCGACGGGCGTCGTGAACGATCGTAGGACCGTCCCCAGACGGCCGGTGTCGACAGAAGTGGGGGCGTCGCCCTGGTGGAATCCGTACAGATACATGGTGGTCGGCGCGTCCCGCTGGAAGAGCTGGGATCCTTCGAACCACGTGACTTCGGTCTGGGCATGGACCGCAAGTAGCGCGATGGCGGGATCGCTCGTCCCTGAGACGGTGACCGGCCCGGGGCCCCAAGTGACGTCGGTGCTGACGCCAGACAGAGAGACCGCGAGGACCACGGCCACGATCAGGATCGGTCGCATCAGACGACGTACAGGTCCAACGCCGTGCCACCAAGATCTGCTGTGTCGGTCATCAGCACGAAGTTGTAGGTGCCGATGGTGGCATCGGTTGCGCTGGCGGCCACATCGACGCAGTACGCCTCCAGACTGCCACTGTAGGTGTATTTGGTGGTGGTCCAAGCGTTGCTGTTGGGGTCGGTGTATGTGTAGGTGGTCCCCGTGGCGGTCAATGTTTGACCCACGGGCGTGGCCTGCGCGTCGGGGACCGCACAGATGTCCTTGCTGGTCGGGAGGTCACGGCTGTACAGCACCGAGGAATCGAACCAAGTGACCTGGTATTCTGCATGACCTGCCAGCGCGGCAAGGTCGGGGTCAGCTTCTCCGACATCGATGTCGGTGGTGGTTCCGACCACGGCGGTCACGTCGGTCTGAGAAGCTGCCAACGGGACGAGGGCTGCCGCTGCGAGGAGGATCATGAGCAGGGTCTTTCGCTGCATGCATGGACATCAGCGCCGTCCAACGTGGTATTTCTCGCAAACGGTCGGAATCAAAGTAGCGAAGCTTCCCCGCGCACGCCAGCACGGTACTCGGCCAGGGCCTCACGGGGTACTTCCTCGCGCGTACCATCGACGCCCCCACGCAATACGTGCACCTGGAAGGGTCGGCGTTCCTGCGGTCCGGCAAAGCGCGCCTTCATGGTCGCGTGAAGGCTGCCGATCTTGCGGCTGCATTTGCCGCAGACCGCCACGCCTGGCCCATCCGGGAACATGATCTCGACCAGGTCGCCCTCCGGGTGTGGGCAGGTCTTGCATCGATGATCTTGCCATTCGATCTCGGCGAGCTGTCCGATCAGTTCCCACCAGGCATCCGGCGGGACCGGTCTTTCGCCGCTGCAATAGACCCGGTCCGCGGCAAAGAAGTACAACCCGGTCTTGGCGAGGCTACGATACGCCATCAACAACACCAGAGGGTCATCATGGTTCTGGACGCCTAGCATGCACGCGCGCTCGACTTGGCCGCGCATCAGGTAGAACCGGCGGCGTCCGCCGACCTTGTGGTCCAGGAGTCGCGGGGCTGCTTCCATTTCTGCCAGGGGCAGCGATTGGAGGACCGCGCCGGCGACGCCTCGGTCCCGCTTGAGCAAGAAGCCGGCTTTGCCGGCCGCGATCTTGTCCAGCTGCGCGTGCAAGGTTGCGATGGTCTTCGGTTCGCCTTGTGGACACACGGGGAGAACACACAACGGATCATCGGCGAGGGCACGCAACTTGCCGAGGTAGATCTCCTGGGCTGTTCCCGCCGCCGTACGGATGCTGGTGCGCTTCTTCTTACGCTTGGCCATGGGGGACAGTCGGGCCAAACCGGCGGAGTACGTAAAAGGGACCAGCGAGCAGGTAGAGGGTCATGAAGCCGATGAGCCCCAGCGTCGCGGGCGCTTGCCACGCCGTGGCGCGCCATAGCACCAGCAAGACGCCGACGATGAGGGCCACGGCGACGATGCCGAGCCAACCCCGCAGCTTGGGGTACCGGATGCGACTGATCATGAAGATCCCCGAGATGAACGTGAAGCCCAGGATCACGCCCGCGCTGAAACCTGCCAAGTAACAGGCGGCGATGACCAGCGCACCCCCCGGGGAGCTCATGCCGCTGAAGTAGGCCATGTGTTTGTGTTCTCGCAGCGCCTCGAAGCGGGCGAGGCGAAGCATGACACAGACCAGGTAGAAGCTCGCGACAAGCAGCACCGCCCAGAGGGGTGACAAGGTGGTCGCCAACAACGCTGCCGGTGCCACCGCGAAGGTGATGGTGTCTGCCAGGGTATCCAAGAAGCCGCCGAGCGGCCCGCCCCCTCCGCCCATGCGGGCGATCGCGCCGTCGACGCCATCAAGCAGGATGCCGATCAAGATCAGGGCGGCCGCGAGGACCGCCTCGCCGCGGCTGGCGGCCACGATGGCGATCAACCCGGTCACGGCATTGGCCAGGGTGGCCAAGTCCGCTGGCCGGATGTCGCGGGTGATCCGGTGCAAGCCGTCCCATTCATCCCGGATGGCTGCTTGAAAGAGACGCTTCACGTGGCCACCGCCACGCGGGTCACGTTCGCCAGCACCCGGTCGCCGACCTGGACGGTCCACTCGACGCTGCCCGGGGGTACCAGGAGGTCGCAACGGCTACCCAGCCGGATCAATCCCAGGCGCTCGCCCTTTTGGACCGTATCTCCCGCTTCTGCGTACGGGACGATACGGCGCGCCACGGCGCCGGCGATCTGGATCACCTTGATGTCTCCGAGGTCGGTCGCCATGAGCGTCTCGACCCGTTCATTGCGGTCCGAGTCCTTGTTGAACGCCGGCAAATGCTTGCCTGGGCGGTGGGTGACCCTCCGCACGGATCCATCCATGGGAAACCGGTTGACGTGGACGTTCAGGGGGCTCATGAAGATGGAAAGCCGTTCGCAGCGGCCGAGGTCCGGGTCATCGATCTCGTCCCGGCGGACCACTTTCCCATCGGCCGGGCAAGCGATGTCGTCCGCCACGATCCGGTCTGGGTCTCGAAAGAAGAACCAGAAAAAGAGGAACAAGAAGAACGGAATGAAACTGAGCGGCGCAAGCCATGGGATCTCCAGGAGGCCGGCGGCGCCCCACAGGATCAAAGCGAGGCTGATCGGCACGACCACCCAGTTGGCGCCTCCATAGGCGATACGCAGCACAGGCGCGGGACGACCAGGGGTTCCTAAGCCCTACCGATGGCCTCGGAGGCGCCAGCCACGCTAGGCCGTCGTCGTCCGACCTTCAAGGTGCGCTCAATGGGCCCATCACGGTCCGGCAGGTCCAGCACACCGACCAGGCTCTTGAGGAACTCTGGGAACCACTTGAACACCCCAAAGGCGATGGCGACCATGGCAAGCAGGCTGCCGCCCTTGCCGATGGCGTTGTGCATGACCCAGAAGCTTGCGTGGCCTTGCCCGTAGAACCAGATGATGCCCGTGTTGCGCACCAGGTTCAACACGTACACGATGGCGCCCACGATCAGGCTGAACTTGAGCTTCTTCTGCCACGACGCCTGGGTCCCAGCAAACAGGCCGACAAAGAGCATGATGCTCTGGATCGCAGTACAGGCAAGGATGATACTGACCGGCACCACCTGTTCCACGCCGTTGCCGGCGTTGTAGAACATCAGGTTCTCGAACCAACCACTGGGCTCCGGCACCGTGGTGGACGTCTGGAAGCCGTTGTTGCGGCAGTAGGCCCCGACGCCGTCGCCGCGAAGCGGATCGCAGTAGATGTCGGGATAGAAGAACGTCACAGGGCCGTTCGAGTCGCTCTTGTCGACGATGAACTGCAGGTTGCGGGAGTCCCCTTGGCCAAACAGATCGAGCATCCATTTGGTGTGCTCACCCACCACGTTGATGAGCCAGACACGCAGGAATTGGATCTTGGCGATGACGAAGTAGGTCCCGGCGGCGACGAATGCGGTCACGTTGAGGAAATGGACCGCATCATTGGGCACTTCCCGGACCAGCGAGAGCCATTGTTGGTAGGCCAGGTAATTGAAGAAGAAGACACCCAGGATGGCGAAGATCATGTTCACGTAGTCCTCGCCTTCGCGGATGAACAGGTCCATGGCCGTGAGCGCCCAATAGAACGCAAAGAGTGTCCACCCGACCATGGTGAGGCGTTTGGTCCACGCCTCCCGATTGAAGCCGAAGCCCAGCAAGGCCAGGCCGGTGAACAAGGGCACCAGCGTCCAGGTCTCCCATTTTGGGTGTTGGGCGACGTGGTTGCTGATGTAGCCATAGCGGGCCTGCAAGAAGAGGCCAAGGGCGACCATGACGATGCTCGACAACAGCCAGATGGCGGTGACAACCCTGGGGTCGGCCCGCATCTCGGCCTCCGTAGAGCGCTCGTGGGCATACGGGTGCTTGCGCGGTCCCCTGCGCGGCTTCTTGGGTCCAAGCAGGCGGGCGAGGACCCCGGGGCGGGGCTGCGGCTCGACCAGGTCCTTGCCGCTGCTTGGTCCTTCCTCGGGCTCCACGTCCATTTGCATGTTGCGTGGATGAAAGGGGTTGTGGTCAGAGCACATGATGTCCTCGTCGATTCCAAGCGCCTTTCAAGGGCGCCGGGGCTGCCGACGCGTGGAGCCGCAGCGCATCGTCAGTCTGGTCCCCAGTCACACCGAGTCGCTGCACGATCTGGGGCTCAAAGACCGCGTCGTGGGCCGTACCCGGTTCTGCATCCACCCGGAGCCATGGGTCAGTTGGGTGGCCACGGTCGGAGGGACCAAGGACGCCAGCCTTGAGAAGATCCTTGCCCTCGAACCGGATCTGGTGGTGGCGGACAAGGACGAGAATCCGAAGGCGCTGATCGATGCGATCGAGGAGGCCGGCATCGAAGTGCTTTGGTCGAGCATCGATACGGTCCCGGATGCAGCGGCTTTCTTGGTGACCCTTGCAGATCGATGTGGTGTCCCGGCGGCAGGGCACGTGGCGTCGCAACGGATCTTGCAGAACCTATCCGCCGCTGGCGGGGTGGCCGTGCCAGTGTGGTGCCCCATCTGGCACGACCCGTGGATGACCTTCGACAAGACCGCGTACCCGCACGCCATGTTGGAGGCCGTCGGACTGCGCAACGTCTTTGCAGACCACGAGGGGACCAAGTATTTCGAGGTCGCCGAGGCTGAGATCCGCGATTGCGGTGCCGATGCGACCCTGTTACCCACCGAACCGTATCCGTTCCATAAGCGCCGCGGACACTTGGACCTGTCCGGACTGGGCGAGCTAGGGGATGCGGCACGCGTCCATGTCATCGACGGGGAGGCGTTGACGTGGTTCGGGACGCGTACCGCATCTGGGTTGAAGGTGCTCCAGGACCTGTCCGATCACCTGCGCCGCGCGTAGGCCAGCAGCGCGAGGGCGCCGAGCAAGAGCAGCCCGACGCCGGGGGAGTCCTTGCTCTTCTCTTCGGCTTCCTTCAGCTGGGCTGCACGCTTCTCGGGGTCGTACGGACCCAGGTTGCCGCCTAGATCCTCGAAGTCAGACCCTCCCGTGCTCCCTTGCGAGGATTGGCCGCCGGACGCAGGCGGTGGCGAGGGGCCGCCGCTGGCTTCGACATCGCCATCGGCGTAGGCGACCCCTTCGTGGGCGTATGCGTAGCAGCAGTGGCCATAGCCGCCGTCACCAGGAGTCAGCACAACGTCCAGGTCCACGTTGCCACCCGCCGGGACGTCCAGGACCCCTTGCCAGGGAAGGTAGCCTTCAGCCCAGACGCTGACCCGTTGGTAGCCTCCGTGCAAGCGGACCTTGTAGCTGCCGTCACCATCGGTGCCGGCGTCGCCCCAGCCGTATTTTTCTTCGTTGTTGAAGCTGATCCGAGCGCCGGGGATCGCCTTGCCTGTTTCACCGTCGACGATGTATCCGCTGACGATCGCATCGGGGCTCGCCCGCGGCTTCATGGCGACGGTGATCTTTGTTTCTCCTTCCGTCAGGGTGAACGTGCCAGCCCAGCCCAGGTAGTCCTGGCCGCAGGTGCGCGTGTAGGACCCATCGCTCGAACTGCTTTCGCTGCACGTGCGGTAGTGATCGTACCAGACCGTGATGATGGTGTATCCGGGGGTCACCATGCCAGAGAACGTACCGTCCTCGTGGATGGTGATGCTGCATCCAGGGTCGTAGTAGGGGCGCGGGGCGACACTCATGGAGGGCGATTCCTCGGTCGGCATCGGCCGGGGCTCGCTGCTGTCATGGTCCCCCTGGCCGCCTTGGTAGTCGCTGCACTCCCAGATCCCATATTCGGGGTTCTGGACGGAGATGCTGGCGTACCGAAGCGGATCGCCGGTGGCCCGGTCGATCAGCCGTCCGACCAACTTGGCGGTCTTCTCGGGGTATTTCAGAAGCTCCACATCGTGGGTCACGGTGTCGCCTTTCTCGATCCAGAGGTGATCGTACCTGCCGCGGTGGCCTTCCTTTTCGACCTGGAGACTCAGGTCGCCTTCGTACACCTCGAAACTGTACGCGCCGTCGGGGCCGGTCTCGGCGTATTGCTCGCCGCCGTATTGGTTCCATTGGTAGACGTACACCATCGCGTCAGGGACCGGCGTTCCATCTTGGTCGCGCACGGTCCCCTGTAGGAACGAATCAGCAGGGGGGGCCGCTTCCAGCTCGATGGCAAGCGCCTCGCCATCGATCAAAAGCCGCTCCTCGTAGATCGCGTAGCCGGAGGCCCGCACATGGATCTCGTAGAAGCCGGCCAGGGCTTCAGCCTGGAAAGCGCCGTTCTTGTCGCTCTTTGCTTCGAACCAATCCTGTTGACCCCATGCGTCGATGCGTGCCGACACCGGTGTGCCGTCGGGGCCGGCGATGGTCCCAGAGAAATTGACCCGCAGCGCGGTCAGGCCGAAATCCTCGACCTCGTCGCCGTCCACGGTCACCGTGGTCTCAAGCGCTTCGAATCCGGAGCGGGTCACCGTGACCTGATACTCGCCGTCTAGGGCCGAGAACGAATAGTGTCCCGTGCCGTCTGTGGTCGTCTCGTGGTTCTCGTCCAAGGCAGCCACACTGCCTGCCTTGTGGAGTTTGATGGTCGCGTCGGGGATGCCTTCCCAGCATTCCCCGTAGGTGTCTTGGCAGACCATGCCGCTGAGCGTGCCGTCTGGAAGGGGTTGCCCTTGGCCGGTCGGCAGGTACGATAGGGTCGCGAACGTGAGCACAAAGACGAGCACGAGTTGGCGCATGGGACCGAATGGGGGCTCCCTGGTAGATAAAAGACAGCGCGTCGTTGGGAAAATTCCGACCGCTTTTGACTGGTGTCCGCCTCGTCGACGCATGGAGGGGGGCATCGACGAAGCTGGACGAGGCCCTGTCATGGGGCCGCTTGTGGTCGCCGGCGTCGCTTGCGAGGATCCCGACCTCTTGTGGGAAATGGGCTGCAAGGACAGCAAGAAACTGACGCCTGCGCGCAGACAACGTCTGGCCCGCCTCCTGGAGGATGATCCACACATTCGGGTCGAAGTCCGCATCGTCGAGGCTGCGACCCTGGATGACGAAATGGCCGTTCGGACCCTGAACGAGGTGGAGATGCTGCGGTTCCAAGAGATCGCGGCGGCGTTGCACGTAAAACGCCTCGTCGTCGATGCGGCTGACGTGGATGCAGCCCGGTTTGGGCGTCGGGTGCAACAGGCGGTCCCGGGCGCCGTCGTGGTCAGCGAACACCGCGCGGATGGGGCCCATGCCACCGTTGCTGCCGCCAGCATCATCG
>JBFKXH010000049.1:0-8285 GCA_041638175.1 Thermoplasmatota archaeon | reverse complement strand
GCGGCCCGGGCACCTCGCCAGCGCCACCCGCAACGCAACCCGCGCCGCCTGCGCCGCCATCGAACCCTCCGGCCTCCAACCCGACCCAACCCCCCGAGCAGCCGGCCGAAACAGAACCGACGATCGTGTCGATGCCTGTTGTGGTCACGGTCCAATCGAGTCCAGCGACGACGGCAGCGGCGTTCTTCTCCAGTCCCGGCAGCCCGACCATGTCGCTCAAGGACAGCCGCGGCAACCCATTGACCAGTCACGAGGTGTCCGGGACGGTCTCCGTCGAATACACCGGCGAGGCCGATCCCACCCGAATGCGCTGTGTCATCGTCGATGCGGACGGCGGATTCTTTGTCGTCGGAACCGGACTTGGCCCCTACACATGGGACACCACGTCCCTACCCAATGGCGCCTATACGATCCAATTCGAGGCCATGCCCGAGGATGGCTTCGGACCCCAGCAGAGTGGCATGCGCCTCGTGGAGAACGAACTCGTCTTCGTGCGCAACCCCGTCTCGACCGCGGCAGAGGCATTGGGCGCCGCGGCAGCGGGTACCGCCGTGGCAGGCCTGGGCGCCATGATCGCCAGCCGCGCGTCGGTCCTGGGGGAACTGGCACGCGAAAGCGCGATCGCCATCGGCGAAGACAAGCTCAAGGAAGCGACCGAGCGAGGCCGTCGTCGCATCGCGGACGAGAACTTCGGCCAGCGCCTGTGGCACGGGTTCATCCGTGGCGTCGCCTGGCTCGAAGAACACCTGCTGCGCGTGACGCACCGATGGGCCATCCTGGCCACCGTCCTGGCATTGACCGTCTTCTTCACCATCGAAGGCTTGGAAGGGGACGGCTGGAGCGCCGTGTGGGCATCCTTGCCTGTCGTGGGGCTTGCAGCGGTCATCTTCGGCCTTGGCGCCATCGGCCTGGAAATGATCCTGGCCCGTGCCAGCGGCTCGACCTCCGCGGTCCGTCTCTACGGCCCGGGCATCTTCAGCCTCGCTTTCTCCGCGATCGTGTTCCGATCCGCGTTCGGCTACCCCAGCTATGTGGACGAGATGCGCGACGGGGAAGAAGACCACCTCGCAGCACGGACCGAAGCGATCCGCGCGATGGCGTTGGCTGCGAGCGTCCTGCTGGCGTTGACCATCTTCGTGACGCTTGGCTTCTGGAGTTTTGACCTCATGGAAGAAGGCCTCGTGGTCGCGGTGGCCGGCTTGGCCGGTGCCACCATGCCCGTGGCCCCCCTGCCAGGCAAGGACATCTGGGACTGGAACAAGGGCGCAAGCCTCGCCGTGTTCTTGGCCGCCATCGGCATGTTCCTGACGATTCACCTCGCCTTGTTACCGCTTCGCTGGATCTTCGCGATCGGCCTGGTCGGCTTCGCGATCTATCTGGCCGTGGTGATCTGGCTGCTTCGCGAGGACCCCGAGAACGTGCCGGAGCCAGCGACCGAGTAGAACCGCTATTGGTGCAACGCCTTGGGCAAGAGGTTGGGCACGCCGTCCTCGATGGGGAAATGGAAGTCGCACTTCTTGCAGTACAGGGAGCCGCGGGTCACGTCTTCGTGGTCATCCAGGACCTCATCCTTGAGTTGCAAGGACTTGCGGCAGTCGGGACAGCAGACGATGGCGACCAGATCCTTACGCATGAAGCACCTTCTTGGCGTATTCCTGTAGGCTCTGCACCGGGAAAAGGCCGTCGAGGGATCGCTTGGCCTTGATCGCGCCGACCGCAGCCTCCGCCGCTTCGACGGTGGCAAGGAACGGGATCTCGTGCTCGACCGCCACGCGGCGCATCTGGTAGCCGTCCCGGAATTGGGGCGCTTCCATGGAATCACTGGGCGTGTTGATGATCAGTTGCACCTTGTCTTGTTTGATCAGGTCGATGGCGTCCGGACTCTTTCGTTCCGAGACCTTGTAGACCGTCGTGACCTCGAGGCCCGCGTCCCGTAGATCCGCGGCCGTGCCTTCGGTCGCGACCAGCGAAAACCCTTGCTCGACGAGTGCTTGGGCGGAAGCGAGGATGCGCGCCCGGTGCGGTTTGGCCACGGAGATGAATACGGTCCCGGCCGTCGGCAACGGGTTGCCTGCCGCCTCCATGGCCTTGGCGAACGCGGTCGGATAATCATCGGCGATCCCCATGACCTCCCCCGTGCTCTTCATCTCAGGCCCCAGGATCGGATCCACGCCGGGCAGCTTCAGGAAGGGGAACACCGGGGCCTTGACCGCGCAGTGGTCGATGGACGGGGTCGAATAACCCAGGTCCTTGAGCTTGCGGCCGAGGCACACCTTCGCGGCGATCTTGGCCAACGGGATGCCGGTCGCCTTGGCGACATAGGGCACCGTTCGGCTGCTTCGGGGATTGGCCTCGATGATGTAGACCTCGTCCCCTTGGCAGGCGTACTGGATGTTGATGAGGCCACGGGTACCCAGCGCCATGGCGATCGCCTTGGTGTGGGCCTCGATGGTCTCGATGGCCACCTTGCTCAGGTTCTGCGGCGGGATGACCGTGGTGGAGTCGCCCGAGTGGACACCCGCTTCCTCCACATGCTCCATGATGGCACCGATCAAGACCTCGTCACCATCGCAGACCGCATCCACGTCGACTTCGATGGCGCGGTGCAGGAACCGGTCCACCAACAACGGGTGCTGCTTGCTGACCCGTACGGCGTCGCGTACGTAGTCCCGGAGCTCCTCTTCGTTGTGGACCACTTGCATGGCCCGCCCACCCAAAACATAGCTCGGCCGGACGAGCACCGGGTAACCGATGCGTGTCGCGATGGCGACGGCCTCTTCGTCCTCGTAGGCGATGCCCGCTTCGGGCTGCTTGACGCCCAGTTCTTCCATGAGGCGGTTGAACTTGTCCCGGTCTTCGGCCAGGTCGATGGCGCTTGGTGGTGTCCCCCAGACGGTGGTGCGCAGGTCGTCTCGCGCGGCCAACGCTGCCTCGAGCGGAAGGGCCAGGTTGATGGCTGTCTGGCCGCCGAACTGCACCAGGACCCCGTCGGGGTCTTCCCGTTCGATGATGTGCATGACATCCTCGAGCGTCAGGGGGTCGAAGTAGAGCCGGTCGCTGGTGTCAAAGTCGGTGGAGACCGTCTCTGGGTTGTTGTTGAGAAGGATGGCGGCGTGGCCCTCTTCGCGGATGGCCCATGCTGCGTGGACGCAGCAATAATCGAACTCGATGCCCTGCCCGATCCTGATGGGGCCGCTGCCGAGGACCAGCACGCGTTGGCGCCGATCTTCGGCATCCGCGCGTAGGCCAGCCTGGGAATCGACCGGGTCGTAGGCGCTGTAATAGTACGGCGTCTTGGCCTCGAATTCAGCCGCACACGTGTCGACCATCTTGAAATCGGGACGGACGTTGTGCTCGAGGCGGATTGCCTTGACCTCCGCTTCGTCCACGTTCCAACACGATGCGATGATGGCGTCACTGAGGCCGTAGCGCTTGGCTTCGACCAACACGTGCACATCGCCGACGGCGTCGGCCAACTTGGCCTCCCAGCCCAAGGCGTTCTCGATCTTGTGCAAGAAGAAGGGACCGTACCCGGCCAATTCGTAGACCCGGTCCACGCCCCAGCCGCGCCGCAATGCTTCTGCGACGGCCCACAGGCGTAGATGGGTCGCGGATTCCAACTGCTCGGTCAAGGCCTCGTCATCCCACGCCTCGGGCGCCGCCAGGGATTCCATGTCCACCTCCAGACTGCGCACCGCCTTCAGCAACGACTCCTCGATGTTGCGGCCGATGGCCATGACCTCGCCCGTCGACTTCATCTGGGTCCCGAGGCGGGGGTCCACGGTGCGGAATTTGTCGAACGGCCAGCGCGGGATCTTGGTGATGACGTAATCCAGCGCGGGTTCGAAGCTGGCCACGGTCTTGCCGGTCACCGCATTGGGGATCTCATCCAAGGTCATGCCGAGGGCGATCTTGGCCGCCACGCGCGCGATCGGATACCCGGTCGCCTTGCTGGCCAGCGCACTGCTGCGGCTGACGCGTGGATTGACCTCGATGACCCGGTAAGCACCCGTGTCTTGGTTGAAAGCGAACTGGACATTGCAACCGCCTTCGATGTTGAGCGCCCGGATGCACCGAAGGGCACTGGCACGAAGCATCTGGTGGTCGCGGTCGGAGAGCGTCTGGCTCGGCGCCACGACGATGGACTCGCCCGTGTGGATGCCCATGGGGTCCAGGTTCTCCATGTTGCAGATCGTGATGCAATTGTTGGCCCCGTCGCGCATCACCTCGTATTCGTATTCGCGCCAGCCGAGCAGGCTCTCTTCGATGAGGACCTGGTTGATGCGGCTGTACGCCAACCCCTTGGCGGCCACTTCTTCCAGTTCTTGACGCGTGTGGGCGACGCCGCCGCCCAGACCGCCCAAGGTGTAGGCCGGCCGGATGAGGACCGGGTACCGGCCGATCTCCTCTTCCGCGATGCGGACACACTCGGCGACGGTCTCGGCCACCAAGGCCTTCGGCACCGGCTCTCCGATGCGGATCATGACCTGCTTGAACAGGTCCCGGTCCTCCGCGTCGGCGATGGCCTGCAAGGGTGTACCAAGCAACTTGACGTCGTATTTCTCCAGGACGCCAGCCTCGGCCAGCTCCGAGACCAGGTTGAGTGCCGTCTGGCCGCCCATGCCAGCAAGCACGCCATCGGGGCGTTCCTTGGCGATGATCTGGGTGATGGATGCGACCGTGAGGGGTTCACAGTACACGGCCTCGGCCGTCTCCACGTCCGTCTGGATGGTCGCAGGGTTGGAGTTGACCAGCACGACCGAATAGCCCTCTTCGCGGACCGACTGGCACGCTTGGCTGCCGCTGAAGTCGAATTCAGCCGCCTGCCCGATCTGGATGGGGCCGCTGCCGATGATGAGGATCTTTTGGACGTCCGTTCGCTTGGGCATCAGGATGCCTCCTGCAGGAACGGAGCGATGTCTTGGCCATGCAGGTCCGGGAACGCGCCGGGTTCCCAGCGGCCGTTGGCGACCCCGTCCACGAGCTCATAGAAGGCATCGAACAGTTTTCCGGAATCCCAGGGGCCTGGAGCCGCCTCGGGATGGTATTGGGTGGTAAAGATTGGAAGTTCGGTATGCTGGAGACCCTCCACACATCCGTCATTGGGGCAGCGTTCCCAGACCCGCAGGCCGGTGCCTTCCACAGAGTCGCCGTCGACGGCGAAGCCATGGTTCTGGCTGGTGATCCTGACAATGGGCGTCCCTTCTTCCCGCACCGGGATGTTGGCGCCGCGGTGGCCAAAGGGCATCTTGTGGGTGGAAGCGCCCCAGGCGAGGCTGATCAATTGGTTGCCGTAACAGATCCCGAAGGTGGGAAGTTTCTCGGACAAGGCCCTGATGGTGGGGACCGTCTTGGCGAGGATCTCTGGGTGGCTTGGATCACCCGGCCCGTTGGCAAGGAAGAGGCCGTCTGGCGAGGCCGCCATGACCTCCTCGGCCGTGGCGTCCCATGGGAAGTGGTGGACGTTGAAGCGACGTGCCAGGTTGCGCAGGATATTGCGCTTGATGCCCGTGTCCAGGACCGCCACCGTGTAGCCTTCGTCGAATGGCGAGCCATCTTCCAGGGCCCCTTCCGGGTTGCGGCCGTAGGTGGCAGGGCTCCCGATGCTCGCCTCTCCGGCCAGGTTGTCGGCTTCCACGCTCGGCATGTCTTGGATCTTGGCGGCCAGGCCATCCACTTCGGAGGCCTGATCCGTGACGAAGCACCGCAGGCACCCCTTGGCGCGGGTCTTGAGCGTAAGCGACCGGGTATCGATGCCACTGATCCCGGGGATGCCCTGCTCCTTGAGCCAGTCGTCGACGGTCCGGTCCTGGTGCCGATGGTCCGGTGTCCGACACCATTCGCGGACCACGCAGGCGCGCACCCAGACCTTGTCAGACTCCCAGTCTGCCGGGTTGACCCCGTAGTTGCCGATCATCGGATAGGTGAACATCAACACCTGCCCGTTGTAACTCGGGTCCGTCAGCGATTCTTGGTAGCCCGTCATGCCGGTGTTGAACACCAACTCGCCGTAGGCTGTTCCGGTGGCACCAAAGCGCTCACCCTCCAGAATCGAACCGTCTTCCAGGATGAGCCAAGACCGTGCCATCGCTTGCGACCTGGCCGGCCAAGGTGGGGACGTAAAAAGCGGTTCGGCCGCCGGCGGTGCGACGAACCGTCCAATAACAAGAAATACGAGAAGCGCGAGGATGAGACGTGCGCCGGCGCACCGTCTTCGTGACATTGCTACTTCTATTGCCGGCGCTGAGCCAGGTCGCGTCCCAAGACGAGGACCGTTGGCCCCGGTTCGAGGTCGAACACCGGATCGTCCCCCAGGGCGATGCGGGGGACCGCTTCGGCCATTCCATTGCGACCGATGGCGAGCGCCTCATCGTCGGAGCACCCGGAGATGGCACCGAAGGCTATGCCGCCATCTACGAACGCAAAGGAGGATCCTGGCACGAGGTCTTCCGGCTGGCCAACGCGGGGGACGACGACTTTGCCCATGCGGTCGCCATCTGGGGTGATCTGGCATTCATCGGGGCCCCAGGGCACGATGCCAGCGCCTTGGCGCCCGATGTGGGGCGCATCGACGTCCTGGCCCGGGAAGGGACCGGCTGGGTACTCCAGGAGACGTGGCGCTGCAGTGAAGCCAACCAACGTTGCGGTGAAGCGATCGCTGCCACCGAGGGCCATGTCTATGTGGGCGCACCAGGCAACGACCTGTACGCGGGCACGGGCTCCGTGGAGGTCCGTTCGATCCCCACCCTGCAGGTCGTCAAGCGGTTCACGGGCGACGGCGCCAATCGCTTCGGTGCCGCCATCGATTCTGACGGAGAGAACCTCGTCGTCGGAGCACCCGCTCGCACCGGCACCAACACGGTCAGCCCCGGCCGCGCCTATTTCTACGAGCGTGTGGGGGGCTCCTGGTTCGAGCGCGGCTTGATCGAAAGCGAGCCGGATTTCTCCGCAGGCAGCACGTTCGGCTCCCATGTGGCCGTGGACGGAATCGACGCAGTCATCACCACGGCCAACACCGTCGAAGACGGCGCTTTCATCGGTGGCGACGCATACATCTACGAGCGATCCGGCACTTCATGGACACTCCACACCATCGAATACACCGACCTGCAAGCGATCACCATGGACGATGGCATCATCCTCATGGGCGCCTGGTGGTGGGACATGATCTGGGTCTTGAAGAAGATCGACGGGCACTGGTACTGGATCGGTTGGCTCGGCGACTTTGCCGGGAATGGCGAACGCTCGGAAGACTTCGGCGCCTCCATGGCCTTCGAAGGCCGGGTCGCCGCCCTAGGTGCGCCCTCGGAAGCGCCGGAAGGCAAGGCCACGGGGGCCGCTTACGCGTTCTACGACAACTGGGCGCCACGGGCCTATGCGGGAGAGGACCTCATCTTGGACGACCTGGACGGCGACAAGCGCGAATCTTTCGAGCTCAATGGTACATGGTCGTGGGATTATGATGGGGAGATCGTCGCGTTCGAGTGGCGCGAGAACGGCAAGGTCATCTCGACAGAGCCTAGCATCTCCCTGACCCGCGGCATCGGCACCCATACCTTCTCGTTGATGGTCACCGACGACCTCGGTTCGACCGGCACGGACACCGTCACCGTCACCGTGCGCATCCCGACCACACAAGCCTGGTTCGATTACGGCCCAGGAATACCCCGGCCCGGCCAGCGCGTCTACTTCGAGGACCTCAGTCTGGATCTTCGGGCGCCGATCAAGGAGTGGTCATGGGATTTTGACGGGGACGGCGCCGAAGATGCCACTGCACGGCGCGCGCAGCATGTGTATGAGGCGGGCGGCGACCACGAGGTCACGTTGACGACCATCAACGAGGACGGCGAACGGCTGCGCGCGACGCGCACCATCACCGTGCGCAACGCGGACCCGATCGCGGACGCTGGTCGCAGCCAACTGATCCACACCGAATTGCCGACGGTCGAGGTCGTCCTGGACGGCAGCGGAAGCAGCGACGACGAAGGCATCGTCAACTACGAATGGTGGGGCGGATCCGGCATCGGCCAGGTCTACGAAGGCGAACAAGTGACCGTGACCCTCACACCAGGCGTCCATGAATTCTACTTGATGGTCGAAGACGAGCACGGTGAACGCGACAGCGACGAGACCACCGTCGTCATCTCGAATGCCGCCAACGGGACCCAGGCAGCCCCCGAGGTCCGCTTCCGTCACGAACACTGGTGGGGTCGCTCCTATGATTTCGAAGACCAGAGCACCCCGGGTAGCGGCTACATCGCGTACCGTGAATGGGACTTCGAATC
>JBFKXH010000048.1:0-8327 GCA_041638175.1 Thermoplasmatota archaeon | reverse complement strand
GGCGCAACAGCAAGGGCACGGTCTCAGGGTCTACGCGCATGGTCGCTCCGGGGGGCTTCGGGCCTTTTGGCCCAAAGCGCCAGTGCTTAGCATCTTACCTTGGCGGCTCACAATGGAAAATGGTTGCCAATGTCCGAAAGGTACGAAGAGGCCGCGCGTCTCGATCAGATCCGCACGATGGAATCCGGAGAGCAGATCACCAGACTGGGTCCGGGGGCCACGGGTCGATTGGGGGAGGTCGCAGAAGCACTCGCGGTGCGTCGGGTCTTGTTGGTCACGGACCCCCGATTGATGGCGACGGATGGTGCTCGCTTCTGCGAGACGGTGCTTCGGCGTGCCAACGTGTTGACGATCCCTTTCGTCCACGTGTCTTCGACGCCCTTGGCGAGCCAAGGAGAAGCCGCCGCCGAAGCGGCCTGGGACAATCGATGTGACGGGGTGGTCAGTCTCGGGGGTGGCTCTGCCATCGACATCGGCAAGGCTGCGGCATTCCTTGCCCAAGGCCAGACCGTGCAACAGCATGCCCACGGGGACGCAAAGGGTCGCGATCTGCCCCACATCGCCATCCCGACGACGGCGGGGACGGGCGCAGAATCGTCGTGCTACGCGTTCTTCTTGCAGGAGCGGGGGCATGAGCACACGGTCCTGGAGGGGCCGACCTTGGTCCCGGATGCCGCCATTCTGGATCCCTTGCTACACACTTCCATGCCGGCAGGCTTGACCGCATCCACAGGGGCCAACGCGTTGGCCGACGCGCTGGAGGCGCTGGTGGGCCCGACCGCCACGGAGGCAAGCGACGCCGATGCAGCGGCCGCGGTGCACGCGATCTTTGAAGCGCTTCCCAAGGCGGTCGCAGACGGCCACGACCTGGCCGCGCGCGAAACCATGGTCGAGGCGGCGTACCGGGCCGGGCGGGCCTTTGCCGTCGCGGGTCTGGGCGCCGTGGACAGCATCAGCCTGGTCTTGTCTTCCATTTACAACGTGGGCCAAAGTGAAGCAAACGCCATGGTGCTGCCGGCGGTGCTGGGGTTCCACGCACAGGATGACGCCTGCCGTGCCAAATTCGAGCAGGTGGCCCCTGGCAAGGACATCGAAGCGACCGTACGAGGTTTCCTGCGATCCGTGGGCCTTCGCAAACGCCTCGTCGACGTGGGCATCGGCTGGGATGACGTCTATCTTTGTGCCAACGCCATCCTGCGGCATCCCTTCAACCAGCGCGCGCCGCACCGATTGACCCCCGATGCGCTCGGCGAGGTCCTGGTCTCGGCCATCGAGGCGCGCGCCTAATACCAAGCGATCTTGGTCTTGTACAATCGGCGCTTGACCTGCCACGGGACGTTTCCTGCCATCACGGTCTCGCCGATCTGCGCCACTGCGTAATGGTGTCCCACGCTGACGATGAGCCCCTTGATCGACGGCTCGTATTCCTTGGCCGGCGCGGCGCCAAGCACATTGGCCGCGACGACGGGTGCCTGCAGCTCGGCGGTCTGGGCCAGCTTCGGGACGGGGTCGTGGAACGTAGCAGCGTCTCCAAGCACGTAGATGTCCTCGTGGCCCCGCGAAGCCAGGGTCATGTCAACGGCCGGATCGACGCCCTTGATGGCGCGGGGTTTGGCTCCCGCACACCAGAAGATCACGTCTGCTTTGATCGCTTCGTCACCCACGATGACCTTGCCCGGTTCGACCGCCTGGATCCGTTGCCCGAGGCGGACCTTGAGCCCGAGGCGTTCAAGGCCGGCGTGGACGCCGGCGCGGAATTCATCTGCTTGGTGCGGGAAGATGCGATCGCCTGCATCAAGCAGTTCGATCTCGTAGCGAAAATCGAGGCGCCGCAGCAGTTCGGCCGCTTCGCCAGCCACTTCCACCCCGGTGAAGCTTGCGCCGACCACCACGACCCGGATCGGCCGGCCTGCCACTTCCACGGCGGCTGTCTTGAGCGCTGCATTGGCCAGCAACGCGTCCTTGACCGAATAGAAGCTGTAGGTGTTCTCGCGGACCCCCGGGAGCCCGAAATCATTGGGCTCGGCGCCGATGGCGACCACCAGTTTGTCAAAGGGTAGTCGGTCGCCGCTCTTGAGGATCGCATCGTGGCCTTCGACCGCGACGACCCGGTCATGGACATGGGTGGTGGCCGGGCAGATCTCGCGCAAGGGCTTGGTGACATCGCGCGGAAGTTGCTTCTCTGAGACCATTTCGTGGATCAGGGGCAGGTAGACGAACCGGTCTGCCGGGGCGACCAGTGTGACGTCGGCCTTGCCTTGCAGGATCTTGGCGGTGCGGATGCCAGCAAAGCCGGCGCCGGCGATGACGACCTTCAACGATGGGTGGACCTCGCTTCGGTTGAAAACGGCTTACTTGGTCAGTGTACGGGAAAAGAGCTCGTTGCCGTCGCCGTCGAAGAAGACACCGGTGAACGTGGGGCCATCGATCTCCACCCACAGGAAGCCGTAGGTGTCGAAGGCCTCGAAGTGGGTCGGGTTGCCCTCGTTGCCGGCGGAGCGGGTCTTGGCACCGCCACCGCTGACGATCTGTTCCACACCAGGGCATGCATCCCCTGCGGGTAGCCATTGCAGGTCGTGGTCGTGTCCCGTCAGGATGATGTCGGTCTCCGGGCAGACGGTGTCTTCGTAGAACGACTTCACGTAGGGGCCGGAGAGGGGGTTCGGGTCTTCGAAGCCGTCGTAGCTGCCAGCGTTGCCGTGGTCGCCGTTGCTTCGGTACGGGTGGTGCCCGATGGCGATGCGCCATTGCCCTTCGGCCTGTGCGGCTGCGGCGTCGAACCACGCGGTCTGGTCGCCCATTTGGGGCGCATTGTCGGGGTCAAGCGTCACGCCGAAACCCCAGTACATCAGGAGGTTCGTGTCCATGGCAAAGAACGTCGCACTGCTGTTGCCGGCCATGGCGTCGAAATGGTAGTAGCGGTCCGGCATCTGCCATTTTTCGCTCGTCCTGTCGGTGCGGTAGTGGTAGGCCACTTCGTGGTTGCCTGTTTCGTACCATTGGCCGAAGCCCAGCTCTTGGCCGACGGCTCCTGTCAGGGGGTCTCCGCTGTTGTCGTGGTTGCCTTGGACCATGTAGAAGGGGATGTCGAACGCGGCATAGGGTTGTTCGAACTTGGTCTCGAACTGCTCATCGTGCGGGCTGCTGGGGCCCACCTCGTAGATGTTGTCTCCGAGGCCGAGCGCAAAGTCGCACCCGCGCGCCTGGCAGACCGCATGCATGCTTGCGGCCACTTGGTACTGGGCATCCTTGCCGGTCCCTTGGTCTCCGACCGCGACGAAGCGAAGGGTCGGGGTCGTGATGTTGACCGGGGGCGCCTCGGGGGTCTCTACGGGTTCAGGGGCCGTTTCCTCTTCCTCTTGCTCGGCCGGCGCCGGTCCGTCTTTGCTGAAGCAGCCGGTGAGTGCCATGGAGGTCAGCAGCAGGGCGATCCAGATCTTCACGGGTCGGCATGGGATCGACCCCTTACAAGCCCTGTCCCGTGCGGTCTCTCAGAAACGGCGCGTCATGACGATGTATTCGTTGCGAAAGAAGCGGTATGCGATCCAGCTGAAGGAGCCGACCAGGAATGCGGTCTCGGTGACGATCTGCCACATGGTGCGGTTGGCCAGGCCGAATTCGCCCTGGTTGAACAATTGGCCGGCCTCGAAGGTATGGCGGACCAGCAGCGACAGGCTCACGGCGAAGATGGCGAACACGGCCAGGTCCATGTAGAAGAGGTAGCGCCGCCACGTCTGGCGGTCCACGTGCTGCAGTTGCTCGAGTTCCATAGGCACCCCAGTGGGCCATGACGGGGCGCCATGAAAACCCCTATCCTGTGGCGTCGGACTGGCCGCCCGTGGACCGGGACGCCATGTCGGCCATCGCAGCACGCATCCGCAGCTGCCAGGCATGTCGTCTCGGGGCGACGCGTCAACACGCGGTCCCTGGCGAAGGCGGGGGGGTCTTCGGGCACTTGCCTTCGGGGGCCTCCTTGGCTGATTTCGGCGCGTCTTCAGAATCTGGCTGGTCTGGCGTGATGCTCGTGGGCGAGGCGCCGGGGCGCAACGAAGACGAGACCGGCCGGCCCTTTTGCGGGGCTGCCGGCAAGAACCTGGATCTTGGCCTTGCGGCGGCCGGTCTGCAGCGCACTGAGGTCTTTGTCACCAGCATCAACAAGTGCCGGCCGCCCAAAAACCGGGATCCAAGGCCGGACGAGAAGGCGGCTTGCATGCCGTTCCTGCATGAGCAGGTCGAAGCGCTGGCGCCGAAGGTCATCGTGGCCTTGGGGCGCCACGGCTTGAGCGGTCTGGTCGACGATCCGCCGGCCAAGTTCGGGGATGTCCGGGGGACGTTCTTGGAGGGGCCGGGTGGGGTGCCGGTCTTCTGTAGCCTCCACCCGGCTGCCATCATCTATCGGCAAGCGTGGCGCGAGCAGTACCTGGCCGACTGGGCCGCCTTGGCTGCTTGGCTTGCTGACCACTGACGTGGTTTCTCCGGCCCTGGCATCATCTTGATTTGGCGGACACGTGTCAGTCGGACATCCCTCCTTCGCCGGCGGCGGGGCCTGTCAGACGCCCCGCCCCGGCTCCTTCGGATCCTCCAGGGGGGCCCTTCTGGAGCCGTGTCGGACGCTGTCTGACCATCATTGCACATGGAACTCCAAAGGAAATGGGGGGTGTCTGACAGGGTCGGGGGTGCCTCCAACAGGAGGGGTCGCCACACTCCACGTGCGATTTGGGGTCAACCATTATATACCCAAGGCCGAATGGCAGTGTCAGACAATGTCGGACGTTGTGGCCTGAATGGTCCCAATGGCTGCCATCGTCGTCCCGCAGATGTCCGACACGGGCTGACGCGGAAAACAAGCCCTGAGGTGTTCAATGACACAATCTGAACGAGTGACCATCCGCCTTCCGCAGCAAGTCATCGGCGACATCGACGCCATGGTGCAGCTTGGGCAGTATGCCACTCGCACAGAAGTCGTCCGTGCCGCCCTGCGCATGTTCTTCGAAGAACAAGGCAGCAAGGCGGTCCAGACGATCGAGAGCGCCAAGGGAATGCAGGAACTCAAGCAGCTCGCTGCGCAGATGAACCAAATCCAGGCTCAGATGAAGGGCATGGGACTGTTCGAGGACCTGTAATGCTCCTGGCTACAAGCAGGGGATGGGATGCCGTGGGCCTCGCCCACAAGGGGCCCGGGGGACAACGACGCCCCCGGGTTTCCAGTTATGTCGTACACGAGGAGGAGTAAATGCAAAGTCTGATCGGAGCCGCTGTAGGCTACACACAAGAACAAGACCTGAAGGAAGCTGAATCCTTTGGTGAGCCCAAGATCGTCATCGTCGGTTGCGGCGGTGCCGGTGGAAACACGGTCAATCGCCTGCACGCCATCGGCGTGAAAGGCGCAGAGACCATCGCGATCAACACGGACAAACAGGCCCTGGACCTTGTCGAAGCCGACAAGAAGCTCCTGGTCGGCAAGTCCATCACCCGCGGCCTCGGCGCCGGCGGCTACCCTGAAGTGGCCGAGCGCTGTGCCGAACAAGCCCGTGGCAAACTCGAAGAGATGCTGCGCGGCGCAGACCTGGTCTTCATCACGGCCGGCATGGGCGGCGGTACCGGCACCGGTACGGCCCCCGTCGTCGCTGACATCGCCAAGAAGCACGGCGCCATCGTCGTCGGCATGGTCAGCACGCCCTTCAACGTGGAGCGCGCCCGCATCCTCAAGGGTGACAGCGGCCTGCAGAAGCTCCGCAACAAGTCGGACTCGGTCATCGTCCTGGACAACAACCGCTTGCTCCAGTACGTCCCCAACCTGCCCATCGACCAAGCGTTCTCCGTGATGGACCAACTCATCGCCGAGACCGTCAAGGGCATCAGTGAGACCATCACCACGCCCAGCCTCATCAACCTCGACTACGCCGACGTCAAGTCCATCATGGGCGAAGGCGGCGTGGCCGTCATGCTGTGGGGCGAGGCCAAGACCGCAGACGGCGCCTCCGCCGTCGTCGGTGAAGCCCTCAACCACCCGCTCCTGGACGTGGACTACCGCGGCGCCACCGGTGCCCTGGTCCACATCACCGGCGGACCGGACCTGACCCTGAAGGCGGCGGAAGAAGTGGCCGAGAACCTCACCTACGAGCTCGACAGCCACGCCAACGTCATCTGGGGCGCTCGCGTCACCCCCGAATTCGAAGGTCGCATCCGCGTCATGAGCATCATGACCGGCATCAGCACCGTCGACAACCAGCCCGCGCAAGCAGAGGCTGTCAAGTTCGAGGAGCGCAAGCCGCAGACCGGCTACGCACCGGAACGCCCGAAGACGCTGGCCCACCAGCGCCCCACGGCCAACACCGGCATCGGCGGCATCGACTTCGTCGACTAGACCGAAGCTGACCTTTCTCCCCTTAACCGATCAGAACTCCCACCCGCCGACCCCTCTGTGCTCCTCCCAGCACACCTCCCACGGGGTCGCGGATCCCGGGGTGCCGCCCCTCCCAATCTTGCGGCACCCCGGGCCTCCCACCTTTGGGCGTTCACCCGTTTGCAACCGCTGACTTCGGTCGGCATCCCCTTCACGCCGCGAGGCATCACCCCCGGACCAGCGCCGGCTCTCAGCTCTGAGAACCACGATCGCGCTTCAAACATCTGTGAATGCATGCAATACCCATGCACCGGATCTTGGTCGCAACAGACTTGTCTGAAACAGCACGCCACGCCTTCGATGCGGCCACGAGATGGGCCCTCGACACAGGAGCCCTGCTTGTGCTGGTGCACGCCCAAGAGCCGATTCCGGCCTCCGTGGGCATCGCGGGCGGAAACCTGCAACGGGATATCCAGGAGAAGACCGGGCAACAATATGCCACGGATGCCCATCAACTCACCGAGCAATGGGCCGAACAGGCCCGCAAGCAGGGCGTCGACGTGGAACTGGTGCTCGGGGCCCAAGAACCTGCAGCGTTCATCCTTGCGGAGGCGATCAAGCAGGACGCGGCGATGATCGTCGTCGGGACCCATGGACGTCGAGGCCTGTCAAGGCTCCTGATGGGATCCGTCGCCCAACGCGTGGTCCAGGGGGCCGATCGGCCGGTGTTGGTCGTCCCCGGTGCCTAACGCAAGACGCACGCCTTGCACAGGTCGCCACTTGTAGGCTCCTCGCACTGGGGGCACGCCTGCAAGGTCGGCCGCTCCTCGGCCGCTTCCAAGAGCGGCTTGACCTTGTCATGGAACGCCACGAGCCGGTGGCGGGTCCCGGGTTGGCGCGCTTCCATCTCGAGCAATTGATCTCGTAGCGCAAACCGGTTGGCGCGGGCGGCGTAGGGGCATTCTGCCTCGTGGTGGAGGGGAAGATCCTCCAGGATGGCATACAACAGGACCTCTTTTTCCGGGATGGTTCGGAACGGCAAGATGCGACGCACCATGCCCTCTTGGCCGCTCTTGTGGGGTGCAAGCCGCCCAAGCCGTTCGGCGTCACCGTTCAGGACGTTCATCAGGATGGATTGGGCCATGTCGTCCAGGTTGTGCCCGGTGGCCACCGCGTCTGCCCCAATTTCCTTGGCAAGTTGGTTCATGCCAAGGCGCCGGTAGACCCCGCAGGGGCCGCACGCCGGACGCTCAGCGCCGTCGGCGTCGGGGCCCGCAGCCCCGGAAGCGTAGGCGTCGATGTCGTAGCCGGCCAAGTCCTTGATGGATGTGGTGTGCCAGGGAACATCCAGCTGCGTCGTGACCTCTTTGCAGATGTCCAACGCGCTGCCCCGATACCCAGCGATGCCCTCATCGATGCTGATTGCAGCGAGCTCCAATTTGGGGTTCTTGGCAGCCACTTTGGAAAGGAGGTGGAGGCACGCGACGCTGTCCTTGCCGCCGCTTAGTGCGACCGCCGTCAGCCCCTCCGGTAGGCGTCCCTGCTCAGAGAGTTCCAGTTTTGCGCGCGTCTCAAAGAACCGAACGAAGTGGTCTGCGCACAGATGCTGCCCGCTGTAACGGATGTACGTCACGGCGGGGTTTCGGCACTTGGAGCAGGCCACAGTCGCTTTCAGGCTGGGTCCCAAAAAAGCGTTGTTACCGTCGGCGCAGGAGCACCAGGATACCCGCCAGGGCGATCCACAGTGGGATCGGTGATTCCTCTTTGGCTTCGGTCGCCGGGATCCGGTCCGCATCACTGGGCCATTCCGCGTCCGTGTCGACGTGGGCCACGTACCGCACGAGGGAGCGAAGGGTCGGGTCGCGCACGTCGAACGCCTCAAGCACGAGATCGGCCCGATCGGCATCCACGGCGGATTCAGGGATCGTGACGATGGCCGCCAACTGGACGGTCTGCCCGGGGCCCACCGAGCGCCGTGGCT
>JBFKXH010000047.1:0-8376 GCA_041638175.1 Thermoplasmatota archaeon | reverse complement strand
CCCGTTCGTGGTCGAGGACGGGATCCGGACAGCGACCAACCACGCAGGAGGGATCCTTGGTGGGTTCACGAACGGTATGCCGCTCTGGGGCCGTGTCGCCATCAAGCCATCCAGTAGCATCTTTCAACCCCAGCAAAGCGTCGACCTGGAGACCGGCGAACCGGCTGAATCCGACCTGAAGGGTCGCCATGATCCATGCATCGCCATCCGCGCGGTTCCGGTCGTCAGGGCAGCGGTGGTCCTGGTGTTGGCAGACCTGCTGCGAGGGCGCCCATGATCGTCATGAAATTCGGCGGTGCCGCTTTGGCCGACCGGCACGGCTTGGCCACGGCCGCCAAGATCGTGGCGGGTGAAGAGCGGGACCGGGTCGTGGTCTGCAGTGCCATGCAGGGCGTGACGGACTCCCTCGAGGCGTGGCTGGCAACGCTGGATGAACTCGGCGCGCAGCGATTGCTGGCCGACCTGAGGGCCCGCCACGACCTGCCGCTGGATGCGGTCGGGCAGGCGGAGCTGGACGATGCACTACAACACCTCGAGCGATTGGTCTTCGGCGCCACCTATACAGGTGAATGCACGCCGCGCATCTGGGATGCGGTGATGAGCCACGGCGAGCGTTTGGCGGCCATCGCCATGGCAAGCGCTCTGCGGGCCCAGGGCGTGGAGGCTTACTCGATCGATGCGGGCCAGGCCGGGCTCCGGACCCATGGGCCGTTCGGCAATGCGCGACCGGACCTGGATGCGATCCGAGCCAGCCTGCCTGACGCCCTTCAAGGGCCAGGCGTACCGGTGATGACGGGGTTCTATGGAGTGGACTCGGATGGCCATCCCACGCTGTTCGGGCGTGGCGGAAGTGACTATGTGGCATCCCTGGTCGCGTATGGGTTGCAGGCGGCTGAAGTGCAACTTTGGAAAGCCGTCCCGGGCTTCATGACGGGGGACCCCGCCGAGGTCTCCGGAGCCCGTCCCGTGCCGGAGCTTGGCTACGACGAGGCGGCCGAGCTTGCCCATTTCGGTGCGAAGGTGCTCCACCCGCGGTGCGTAGAGCCCGTCGAAGCCCTAGGGATCCCCATCCGGGTCTGCGATGTCCAGCGACCGGACAGCGCCGGCACCCTCATCGATGATCACGCTGGTCGCCCTCCGGCGTTGGTCCGAGCTTGCGCTGTCATGCATGGACTCACCATCTTGAAGCTCAACGGGCCAGGAATGGCCTACACGTCTGGCGTCGCTTTGCGCGTCTTCGAGGCGCTCGCGGGCATCAACGTCCTCAACATGAGCACGTCACAAGCGACGTTTGCCCTGACCGTGTCAGCCCGCGACCAAGCCCGGGCCCTGGAAGCCCTGGATGCCCTGGTCGGTGGCGTCATCCAAAGCGTCGAGGCCCTGCCGGATCGCAGCCTGGTCTGCGTCGTGGGTCGCGGTCTTGGTGAGACCCCTGGATCTGCGGCCAAGATCCTGGCCGCCGTCAGTGGTGCCGGGGTCAATGTGGAGATGATCAGCTTGGGCGCCAGTCAGTTCGCGATCGATTTCATGGTGCAGCACGACCAAGCAGCGGCCGCATTGAACGCCATTCATGGGGCGTTCCTGGAGGCTCCGTGATCGATTGTGCTGTACTTGGCGGGACCGGGGCGGTCGGTCAAAGATTCCTTTCCCTGCTCGATGAACATCCCATGTTTCAGGTCACGCAGGTCGTGGCCGGCGCGGCGCGTCAGGGCACAGCGGTCGATGAGATGCCCTGGCGCATCCCGGCCCCCCGTCCAGCCAGGGCGGGACTCCACTTCGTCGGGCTGGAGGAAGTCGAGGCCCCACTCGTCTTTAGCGCACTGCCGGGCAAGGTCGCCGGCGACGCGGAAGCAGACCTGGTAGCCCGTGGCCACAAAGTGTTCACCAATGCCAGTCCGCATCGCATGGATCCGGACGTTCCTCTGCTGATCCCTGAGGTGAATCCTGATGCGATCGAAACGGTGCGGGGAAAGCAGGGGTTCCTCATTGCCAATGGCAACTGTAGTGGCATCATCTTGACGATGGCACTGGCACCCCTGCAACGCGCTTTCGGCTTGGCTGAAGTGGACGTGGTGACCCAGCAGGCCCTGAGCGGTGCCGGCCACGATGGCGTGGATCCGGATGCGATCCGGGACAATCTCCTGCCCCTCATTCCGGGCGAAGAGGAGAAATTGCAAGCGGAGCCGTGCAAGGTCCTAGGCGCTCGGTTCCCGATCCGTGCCACCTGCACGCGGGTCAACGTCACGGATGGTCACTTTGAAACGGTCCATGTCCGCCTTGGCCGCTCGGCAACGGCCTTGCAAGTGCGCGACGCCTTGGCGGCCTTCCCTGGAATCGAAGGGCTGCCGTCCGCGCCGCGTTCGCCGATCCATGTGATGGAAGGGGATCGACCCCAGCCACGGCTCGATCGGGAACTGGAACGCGGCATGGCGATCGCTGTGGGCCGGATCCGGTGCGATGGCGACCGGGCGCGTTTCGTGGTCCTTGGCCACAACACCCTACGGGGTGCGGCAGGGCAAAGTGTGCTGAACGCGGAATTCGCAGCGTCGCGGGGTCTTCTCTAACGGCGTCGCGCCAAGGCCAAGAGGGCCAGGGCCAGGAACGCGAAGCCGAGCGCAGGGATGCTCTCGTCTTCCTCATGGGCGGACTCGTCAAGGGGCTCGTTCATGACGTAATGGATCGTCCGGTTCTTTGCTTCAGGTGCGTCGATCAGCAGCTGCTTGTACGTCACGGTGAAGCTGCGACTGGGCGCCGGGTCGAACACGTGCATCTCTCGGGGTTCCAGTCGCGGGATGACGAAGCCGCCGCCTTCCCAGGTCACGGTGATGTTCTCCGCGCGCCCCCATCCGGCGTTGTATACGTGGAAGGTGCCATTCTGTTCATGGAGGTCCAGCAAGGCGCCCATGGATCGGGTGTTCATCAACAGCCATTCAAGTCCGGCCAATTGATCTTCCAGCTCGGTCGAGACGCCATCCGGGTAGATCGGCACGTTCTGGTTCTCGTGGACCTCATAGGTATGGGTCGGGATCCCCAATTGACCGTAGCCCCAGTCATCGGTGGCTCCGGCGGCCAAATACAGTTCAGCAGCGACCATGGCGTCGACGCGCCCATTGGTGGCCGCCTCGAACGGTTCTTCGAGGGACTCAAAGAATTCCCAGTCTGGGCTCTTGTCGAACGTCCAGCCCCACGGCCAGTAGAACTCCGCGATCCCCGTGTGCATGGTGATCCACAGATCCGGCATGATGCTGCGGGCGAACTCTGCGTTGGCCAAGACCTCGGGCTCGCTGAAAGCGCTGGGGCCACGGTAGGTGGGCTCGACGAGCAGACTGCCGCTGCCGGGTCCACCCCATTCGAAGCCGTAGTTGCGGTTCACGTCCACTTGGTTGGCGTTCTTGCGCGTGTCGAGGTAGTTGCCTTCCACGTTGACGATCGGCGTTGCGTACAACTCATGCAAGGCCAGAAAATCTTGCATGGCGGGATCGTCCGCTCGGTCGAGGATGCTCTCGAGGTAGTACATCACCAGGTCGACACCCAGGAATTCGTTGCCGTGGTGTCCGCCGTCGAGGTAGATACGGAACTTGTGGCCCAGCGGCATGGAAGCGTTCTCGTAGGACACCTTCTCGTTCGTGATGCGGATCGACTCCAGGGGTTGGTCAAGGATACCCGTCTGACCGATGACCTGGCGGTCGACCAGATCCGGATAGGCCGCTTCCCACGCGGTGAAGCTGTTCTGCACATCGGGTAGCCGGTGCACCAGTTGAGCAAGTGTCGGCTCGTACGCTTCGAGGCCTTGGTTGGAGTCGGGGTGGTCGGCCGCCGCGATGGGCAGCAGCAACAGGAGGGCGATCCAGACGCGCATAGCCCTGGCTGGCGCTTCCGGTTCGTAAGCATTGTGGCGCCGGCCCTCCTGCGCCGTCACAGCCAAATAGGTTCCAGGCACATGGCCACGCGTGGCCCCGACCCACTTCCCTCATGCGCATCATGCATGAGCGGAAGCGAGGGCCCTTTGGAGTGGTTCCATGCGACCGCTGAAACTTGCGATTCCCAACAAAGGTAGACTGTCTGATGAAGCCATCCGCATCCTTGCCCGTGCAGGCATCCATCTGCGTGGCAGTAGCGAGCGCAAGTTGTTCGCGTCAGCGCTTGGTGGCCGCATCCAAGTGCTGTTCCTACGCGCGCAGGATATCCCAGCCTACGTGGCCGATGGGACCGTGCACGCAGGGATCACGGGTCTGGACGTGGCCCGCGAAGCGGGTGTCGCACTCGACGAGCGCCTCGATCTCGGCTTTGGCAAATGCACCCTGGTCGCAGCGGTCCCACACGATCACCCCGCCACCGGCGTCGACGGCCTGGAGGGCGCTCGCATCGCGACCAGCTTCCCGAACCTGACCCGGCAATTCTTCGAAGACCAAGGCGTAGGCGTCACGATCACCGAAGTCAGCGGCGCGTGTGAAGTGACGCCGACGCTCGGCGTGGCAGACGCCATCACGGACCTGACCAGCAGCGGAAGCACGCTGGCCATGAACCACATGCGTCCGATCGCGACGCTCTTGGACTCTTCCTGCTGGCTCTTGGCCAGCCCCGACCCCGGAGCCCTGGCGGACGACGTGGATCGCCTTGCCTTCGCCTTGGGATCCGTGGTCGCGGCCCAGACGAAGCGGTACCTCCTGGCGGATGTCCCCCGCAGTTCCCTGGAGCAGATCCGCCAGTTCCTTCCTGGCATGGCCGGGCCCACGGTCGTCGAGATCGCCGGGGACCCCAATACGGTCGCCATCCAAGTGGTGGTCGATGAATCGGACATCTTTGATGCGGTCCATCGATTGCAAGCATTGGGTGGCCGTGGCATCCTGATCGTTCCCATTGATCGGCTGGTCCCATGAAGTTCGGTCGATTGGCGGATGTGGATCTCACGCCCCTGCTGCAGCGGGCCGCGGAAGTGCCGGCCGATGTGGAGGCCGCGGTCGAAGCCATCTTCATGCACATGCAAGACCCTCGGGGTCTGCGCGAATTGACGCGCCGGTTCGACGGTGCCGACCTGCCGATCCCGATCCTCTCCGAGGAGGATTGGGAGGCCAGCGCCCAGGCGTGTCCGCAAGAGATCCAGGAGGTCCTCCGGGAAAACCACGCCCGCATCGTCCGATTCCATGAAATGCAGGTCCCGACGGCCAGTACGATCGAGATGCAATCCGGTCTGCGGTTGGGTCGCAAGCCCGTACCCTTGGCCTCGGCAGGATGCTATGTGCCGGGAGGGCGCGCAAGTTATCCAAGTACGGTCCTGATGACCGTCACTCCAGCGCGTCTGGCCGGCGTCCAGCGCATTGTGGTCGTGACGCCCCCGCGCAGGGACGGGACCATTGATCCAGCCGTCGCGTATGCAGCCAAATTGGCCGGCGCCACGCAGATCCTACGGGCCGGAGGCGCCCAGGCCATCGCGGCCATGGCCTTCGGCGCCTCAGGGTTCGATCCCGTGCGCGCAATCGTCGGGCCGGGGAACGCCTACGTGACGGCGGCGAAGCAACGGGTCGCCGGCATGGTCGTGACGGACCCACCAGCCGGGCCAAGCGAGCTCCTGGTCCTGGCCGACGCGACGGCGAATGCCCACAACATCGCCCTTGATCTGATCGCGCAAGCAGAGCACGATCCGGACGCTCGCGTCGTACTGGTCACGACCGATGAAGACCTCGGCGTCGCCGTCCAAAAGACGGTCGCGACCTTGGCCGCTGATGCGGACCGCGCGGAGGTGCTGGAGGCGTCCCTCCCACATGGCATGATCCTCCTGGCGCAGGACATGGATGAGGCGGTGGACTTTGTCAACGCCTACGCGGCAGAACACGTGTCGATCCAAACGGCAGACCCTCATGCCTTGCTCGCGCGGATCGAGAACGCCGGCAGCGTCTTTTTGGGTCAACAGACGCCCGTCTCTTTGGGTGACTACGGTTCCGGGACGAACCACGTTTTGCCCACGATGGGGTACGCCTTGCTTCGCGGCGGCCTTTCCGTGGAGGATTTCATCAAATGGATCACCTGGCAGGAAGCCGACCAAGAGGCACGCAAGGCATTGACGCCGAGCATCGCCGCTTTTGCGCGGGCTGAAGGGCTGACCAACCACGCTCGTGCCATGGAGGAGCGCCAATGAGGGAGGCCCGTGTCATGGCATGGACCCGGCCTGCGGTGCGGGCCTTGAAGCCGTATTACCAGGCCCCCGTGGCTGGCGACCCGCTTCGCTTGGATCAGAACACCAATCTATTCGGACCCAACCCGGCCCTTTTGCAGGCCACGACCCCCCCGATGGACCAGTATCCGAGCCGCGATGCTGATCGACTGCTTGCCGCCCTGGCTGAGCATCATGGCCTGAGCCCGGCACACTTCTGCGTCGGCAATGGCAGTGATGAGGTCCTCGACTTGATCACCAAGGCGTTCGGTGGCCGTGAGACGACGTTGGCGACCCTGCAACCGCCGTACAGCCTCTATCCATTCTACGCCACTTTGCAGGAGATGGAGTTCGTGGTCGCCCGCGACGCGGAATCGCTGATCGAAGAAGGCGCCAAGATCACCATTCTGGCATCACCCAACAATCCGACGGGCCAGTCGGTACCGGACCACGTCATCGAATCCCTGCTGGATGGAGACCTGGTCGTCGTGGACGAAGCCTACGGCGATTATGCGGACCACCCGTCCTGGCTTTCGCGGGTGGATGAATTCGACAACCTCCTGGTCATGCGCACCTTCAGCAAAGCGTACGGCCTTGCGGGCGCACGCGTCGGCTACGTGGCGGGCAACCCCGATCTCATCGCTCGTCTGCTGCTGGTCAAGCCGCCTTTCAATCTCAATTCCTGGTCGGAAGATCTGGCGGTCCGCGCCCTTGCGGAGCAGGACTGGCTGGGCCAGGTCGTCGCCGAGACGAAGGTCCAGCGAGAGCGGCTGGAAGGGGGGCTTGCCAAGCGGGGCTTTCGAGTGACGCCGTCGCAGGCCAATTTTGTCCTGGCCGATCACACGGTCGATCCGGCCCACATCGCGCATGGGCTCAAACGGCAAGCCATCCTCGTCAGGACCTTCCCCGGTCGGCCGGGGCTTGAACAAGCGGTCCGATTCGGCGTGGGGACCGCCGATCACGTCGATCGCCTGCTTGCAGCACTCGACGAGGTCTTGCCGTGACGTGGGTGCTCTTTGACTACGGCGTCGGCAATCTGCATAGCCTTGAGAAGGCCCTACAGCGGGCGGGGGCCTCGACACGGCGCACCCAGGATCCGCAAGACCTAGACCATGCGACTGTGGCCGTCCTGCCGGGTGTCGGCGCGTTTGGTCACGTCATGGAGGCCTTGGCCGATGCAGCACCCGTGTTGAAGCGACGGCATGCGCGCGGAGCGCCGATCCTGGGCATCTGTATTGGTCATCAGGTCCTGCATAGCGGCAGCGATGAATCGCCGCGCGTGCAAGGGCTTGGCATCCTGCCCGGTCCGGTCCATCGACTGCCCGCCTCGGACGGCAAGATCCCGCACATGGGCTGGAACTCGTTGCAGGAAACGAGGGGGCTCCTCGAGGGGTTGGATGGTCAATATGTGTACTATGTCCATAGTTTTGCCATTGCCGGCAAGGATGCCCTGGCGACGACGCAGTATGGCATGCGGTTCGCAGCGGCCGAGCAGAACGGGGAGACCGTCGGGATCCAATTCCATCCGGAGAAATCCAGCGGCGTGGGGGCCCAGGTCCTTTCAAGGCTGGTGGCGCGGTGGGGGGCCGCATGAACATCCTGCCGGCCATCGACCTGCAAGGTGGTAAGGTCGTACAATTGATCGGCGGCGACCCGTCCGATGTGGGCGTGCGCAGCGACAAGAGCCCCGTCGCGCAGGCTGAGGCCTGGCATCAGGCCGGGGCTTCGGCGCTTCACGTGGTCGACCTGGACGCAGCCCTGGGGGGCCACAACCAGTGGTACCATGTGGCCAAGATCGCCCGCTCGGGCCTGCCACTCCAATTTGGCGGCGGTATGCGCTCGATGGTCGACGTGCAACGCGTGCTTGAGATGGGCGTGGCCCGCGTCATCATTGGCACCCAAGGCGTCGAGAATCCTGAATGGCTTCGAGAGCTGGCCACCATTTTTCCAGGCAAGATCATGTTGGCGATCGACGCGTTCGGTCGCGACGTGGCCACCAAGGGGTGGACCAAGCGGACCGGCTTGGACGTGGTCGAGCTGGCACGCAGCCTGGATGACGCGGGGTTGGCCGGCTTCCTGTACACCAACGTGGAAAAGGAAGGGCGATTGCAAGGCATCGACGAGGCCGTGATCCATGACCTCCTTGACGCCGCACCCAACACGCCGGTCACCGTGAGTGGCGGCATCAGCACCATGGCCGACCTGGAACGGTTGCATGGCTTGGG